>JAQQAK010000221.1 GCA_028527945.1 Spirochaetaceae bacterium | reverse complement strand
GTACTTGGATCTACAGGTTACATCTAAATCTCCAACACCTGCAATACTTGTAAAGGTTTCAGGGTATTCTGAGCCAAGCGCTGTTCCTAATTGCTGAATTTCATTAAGCCCGGCAGCAAGCAGCAGCGATTCTGTGTTATCTCCAAATTTATCAGAAATTTCACTTAAGGCATCAAGTATTCCATAAGCTATTGCTATTACATTTTTTACAGCACCACATGTTTGAACCCCAATTGTATCGAGAGATGAGTAGACTACAAGATTTGATCCTGACATTAACTCTCTTACTCTTATTGAATTCATTCCATTTTTACTGGCGCTTATAAGCCCTGTAAGCTTTCCTCTTGCTACCTCTTCTGCATGACTTGGACCGGAAATATACACAAGACTGTCTTTATAGAATCCCGGAAGGTAATCTTCCATCGCTTGTGTTATCAAAGATGGTCCTTTTGTGGTGTTTATGAACCCTTTGGTAAGAACTCCTATCACAGGTTTTCCTTCCATAATGTCCTGAATAGGAACAATTTTTTTTACAATATCGAGAATATAAAGCGATGGAGTTGCAATAATTATAAAATCTTTTCCAGATACAGCTTTTGACAGATCTGAAGTTGCTGTAACATTCTTATTTAAATCGACACCTAAAAGATATCGTGAGTTTTTGTGTTTGTTATTAATGTCTTCAACAACATCTTCCATGAACTCCCACATTTCTACATCATGGCCAATCTCTCCAAGAGTTTGAGCCATTGCTGTTCCCCATGCTCCGGCATTTATTATGCCAATTTTCTTTATATTATTTTTATCCATTCTTATTTTCCTTTTTTGCACAAATTTTCAAAGCAGTCTATTTTGTCCACTATAATATTTATACTGCTTTGCCAAAAGTCTTTCTTTGTAATATCATATCCTGCGATTTTGGTCACATCCTCTGCTGAAGCTTTTCCTGTTTCTGATAAAATTTCTTTGTAACGCTTTGCAAATGAGTCTCCTTCTTTTTTATATATCGAATAAAGACCAAGACCAAATAGTTTACCAAATGCGTAGGGGAAATTATAAAATCCTAATTCCTGACTATAGTAGTGGCCTTTTACTGCCCACATGTATGGATGCAGAAAGTTTTCATCCATTGCGTCGCCATACGTTTTTAGCTGTGCGTCTTTCATGATATTACAAAAGTCTTCCGGTGATAATTCTTTATCTTTTCGGATTCTAAAAACTTCTTTTTCAAAAATAAACCTTGAAAGAATATCGACTATTACCTGAGTTGATTCCATTAGCTCATGTTCAATGAGCGACAGTTTCTCTTCTTCTTTACATTCAGAAAGAGCACCTTCAAGAATTATCGTTTCACAGAAAATAGAGGCCGTTTCCGCGAGAGTCATTGGTATATCTCTATTAATTTGTGGTAAGCTATTTAAAACTTCATTATGGTAAGCATGTCCAAGCTCATGCGCGACAGTTGATAGATCTGAAAAAGAGCCGCCATAATTACAGAGAATTCTTGATTCTTTACAAACAGGTAGGGCAGTGCAATATGCTCCACCGACTTTTCCCTTTTTTGGGGCTGCGTCTATCCAGTTGTTATTAAATGCTTTTTCAGCAAATGTTCCTAGTTCGAGACTAAAGTTTGAAAATTGTTTAATTATAAAACTTTCTGCATCAGAAAAACTTATTTTCAGGTTTGTAGAAGATACTGGGGCAAAAAGATCATAAAATGGTAATTTGTCTTCACCAAGAAATGATGCTTTTAGTTTGAGGTATCTTCTGAATTCCGGCAATGCTTCTGTCATAACATTTATCATTGTGTTAAGTGTTTCAGTAGATAGTCTGCCTTGATGTGCAGAACGCTCAAGTGTGCTCTTGTAATTGCGTTTTGCGTTTACAGTGTTTGACGCTCCCTTTATTCCATTAAGAGAAAATGCCAGAGGAACTTCTATAGATTTCCAGAGTTCAATTTCTTTTTCCCATGCTTTTTTACGTATTTCACTGTCGGCATCAAATGCCATTGTTCTAAGTTCTACAGATGTCTTTTGGGTGCCGTCTTCATCCCAGTTAATAACTGTAGAGGAAGAAAGTGTCTGGTGTAATTTTTCCCAGGCGGAAGAACCTGATAGAGCAAGATCTGCGGCAAGTTCTTCAAGCTCTGGTGGCATTTGACGGTCTTTAAGAAAGATTTGCTCTTTAAAAAAGAATGAATATTTAGATAGTTCTTCGTTTCTAAGAGCAGTTTTGGACAATTGTTCTTCATTCTCTGACAAAAAAATCCTGAACTTCACCAGAAATGTATTAAATCCAACTGAAGCCTCTTCTATTCGGTTTATTTCCTGAATGGATTGCGGATCTGATGTATTTGTAGAATATTTACAGTAGGCATATGAGAAAAGTTCTTCACACATAGCTGCAGATTGGTTTAGAAGTTTAATTATTTTAATAAGTGTATTTGTTGTAAAATTTTGTTGTATAAGTTCTTCAAGTTTTGATATATTTTCTGTAAAATCAGAGAACATTTTTTTATATTTCGATGAATTAAATCCGGCAAAAATCCCTTCAAGATTCCAGTCCGGCAATATTTCGTTGTTCAAAAGAAGCCTCCGCGTAATTTTATTTCTTTGACCATAATAGGCAATAGGAGGCTTTTATGCTATAGTTTATGTGAGGTATGCACTTCGTGAGATTGAATAAGTTACTTATATTATTTTTGCTATTTTTTACTATTTTCCCGTTATTTTCACAGACCTCTTCCAAAACCGGTAATACTGAAGAACTCAGAACCGGAGTGAAAAAGAAGGCTGAACTTAAGCTTGGTGAAGACTTTTCTGCACCAACTGAAACTTTTTCTTTTCGTGTTTCAAACAATACCTATGCTGTTAAGCTTAGCATTCTTGGCTCTGCCGCGGATCTTGATCTATTTGTATATCGTGCTGTTAAAGATTCAGATTATACAAATGCTGATTATGTTTCTGAGACAGATCTTTATAATGATTCTATATTTATAACCAGACAGTCTGATACTCCTCTTGAGAGTGGAATTTATTATGTTACTGTAGCGTATCAGTATGATTACCTTCCTCAAATTGCGGGTAAACGTGCTGATAGTATTAAATATTCTATTCTGATGAATGAAATCTCCGCTAAACCTTCTGTTAATTTAAAACCTGATATGGTTCAGGAGATGAAATTGGAACCATCAAAAGGAATGTTTGTCACAGCAGAGGTTAATATTCCAAGAGGTACTGATAGTTTTAGAGTTGATGTTTTTAATACTAATGCTGATATAGATATTTTTGCGTCATTAAAATCTCCTGCAAAATCTAAGAAAGAAGCAATTTATACTGCTGACAGCCTTCTTCGCTCAGAGTCTCTTGTAGCTGGTGGTTATAATGGCAATAAACTTATTCCCGGTAAATATTATTTAAGTTTTGTAGATCAAGTAGCGGAAGATCTTGAGCAGCCTTTTTCTGTAGTTGTCACTCTAAATTCTTCTGCGCCTGAGGCTCTTCTTGAAATTCCGCAAATTCCTGTAACTACAGATGGGTTTGATACAGCGATCCTTTCTACTGTTGAAGTTATATCAGACAATGCCAAGGGATCTGGTTGTTTTGTAAATGATGAAGGTTATCTTATTACTGACTGGCATGTTATTGCTGGCCAAGATGGCCGTCCTGCAGATGATGTATATATTGCTGTTCCTTTAACTTTAAATATGCCTCCTAGTGAAATCTTTCATGCTTCTGTTATTGAATATGATAAAGATCTGGATCTGGCTCTATTAAAAATAGATAAGGGGCGTTATGGGCAGGATATCCCGGAAGGGTACTGGTTTCCTCATTTCGAGATTGGTGATCCTTCTGAGTTAAAGATGGGACAGCCTGTTGGAATTCTTGGGTATCCTGAAGAGGGTGGTACCGGCTCAGGTGTTACTATAAGTTTTACAACAGGCATAGTCTGCGGTTTTGAGGCTGGCAAAGGTTCTGATAAAATTAAGACAGATGCTCTTATCAACAACGGAAATTCAGGTGGTGCTGTGATGAATGCTTATTATGAGCTCTTGGGATTTCCTGGATACACTATAGATGCCGGTAACGGTAAGATGGGGTATATATATTCAGTCAGTAATATTCCAACAGAATGGCTGGCTAAGATAGAAAAAACTGAAGAATAGACTCAATAATTATTGTCCTGAAACCTCTTCTTGCATCTTTGTGCAGAATGAAAAAACTGCACAAATGTTCTATAAATATATTGATTTTAATAAATAATGTAGATACATTAAATTTATGAGTGATAAGAATAATTCGCATAGAAGAGTTTCTCTGCTTGCCAGAATAGCCTGGATGTATTACATCCAGGAATTAACACAGGAAGAAATTGCTAAAAAACTTGATTTTTCCAGAACCAAAGTTACAAGGCTGCTTGCGCAAGCCAGAGACGAAGGCGTTGTAGAAATAAACATAAGTAGAAAATTCAGAACATGCTTTGAGATAGAAGAAATGTTGAAAGAAACTTTTTCTCTTGAAACTGTCAGGGTTGTTCCTCAGGGAGTTAATACTGATGATACAAGAGAAGGGGTAGGTGTTGCTTGTGCCGGATATCTTGAACAGAATTTGGCTGATGGTGATATTATCGGCTGTTCATGGGGACGAAATCTTTTTCATGTTGGAACTGCATTAAGATCTATTAAAGATCTTGATCTCTCTGTTGTTCAGCTTTCCGGTGGAATGAACACTGGTGGTGAACTACTTCCGCAGAAGGTTATGGAACTGATGGTTTCAAAGCTTAGTGCCAAGGGCATTTGGCTTAATACTCCTGCTGTAGTTGCGCATCTTGATATCAAGAAAGCACTTATCAGAGATTACAGCATAAATGAAGCTTTATCTCTTGGCCGAAACTGTGATAAGGCTTTGGTCGGAATTGGCGACTTTACAGATACTGCATCACTGGTTGTTACCGGATCTATTACAAGAGAAGAAAACGCCGAACTTAAGCAGGCTGGTGCTGTAGGTGATATTCTCTGCCGTCATTATGATATTAATGGTAAGGTCGTAAAGAGTAGTATTGCTGACAGAGTTATGGCTATTACGCTTGAAGAACTTGGAAAAATCCCTCTTCGTATAGGTGTTACCTCTGGAAAAGAAAAGGCTCAACCTATACTTGGAGCTATTAATGGCGGTTACATCAATGCGCTTATAACAGATGAAGAAACTGCTAATGAGCTTTTGAAGCTAAGCCGCCATAATTAGGATTGGAATAATTCTTTAAGCTTGTTTTCCGCTGTTTCTAATTCCTCCGGTTTTTTTACAATTCCCTGCCATATAGGGCTGCGTCCGCCGCCTTTGGCATCTATAACTGAAAGTACCTCTTTTTTGAATGTTTCATAATCAAAAATGCTGTCTTTTGTGCAGATTGTTGTCCATGTCACATTTTGTTCTGTTTTGTTGAAGAGAACAATTACTGCGTTGAAATCTTTTTCTGAAAAGGCCTTCGCGAGGCTTGTGATAAAGCTTTTTTCTTCATTTGAAAAGATTTTAAGTATTAAGCACGGATGTTCATCATTATTTCCGGTATTTTCTTCATAAAGTGAATCGGCCTCAAGAGAAGCGTAATTGTCTTCAAGTTGTTTGTATTTATATTTAAGATTATTATTCTGTTCAATTAAAGCTTTAGCTTTTTCAGGTAATTCAAATTGTCTTGCGGAGAACTGGTTATTAAGCTGGTTTATTACATTTGTTTTTTCTTCGTAATCTTTATAAGCACGCTCTCCAATTTTCCAGAAAGTCCTTGTATTTCCTCTAATTTTTTCCTGATAAATAAATTTTATAAGTCTGGTTTCTGAGGTATTTGATAGATGCACTCCGCCACAGGCAACACAATCTATTTCTGGAATATCTACTATTCGAATTCCTTCTTTATGTTTTGTAGGTCTTCGTAGATTATATTTTCCTAATCCCTCTTCGTCTGTCCATGCTGTGTTTATAGAAATTGAGTCGCTAATATACTCATTTGCTTTTTTTTCAATATTTTCAATTTGTTCTTTTGAAAGTTCAGGTGTCGCAACTTCTACAGATGTAAACTCTTCTCCCTGATTAACAGATACAGTATTTATTTCTTCTGTTCTAAAAAAAGCTGCTGAAATTAAATGCTGACCTGTATGTTGCTGCATATAATCGAGTCTGTGGAGCATGTCTATTTTACAGTTAACAATGCTTCCAATGTTTAAGTCTGATTCAGAAGAGGCCTTTATTGTATGTGATATAATTCCATCTTTTTTCTGGACATCAATTACCTGAAAATTATTTATTATGCCTGTATCAGCAGGCTGTCCTCCGCCTTCAGGGTAAAATGCTGTTTTATCTAATTCAACAATGAGTTTTTTTTTGTCTTTTTTTAAAGAAATAACCTCTGCTGAAAATTCTTCTATCGATGAGTCTTGATAATATAGTAGTTCTGTCATACCCTTATTATATCATAATTCGATATTTGTATTGAAGATCGGGACTGCAAAGTGAACAGCAAAAAAAACTTTCATATAATTTTTATTTTTTTAATTATAATAAATTTTTCACTTTTTTCAGAAGCTGAGAAAATCCCTACAGAGCCTATTGCCGTAGTTTTAGGCGGTGGCGGAGCTCGTGGAGCCTACCATATTGGTGTTTGGAGGGCTTTAAAAGAGTTAGGTGTCCAAGTGGGGGGTATCTACGGAACTTCTGTTGGCGCTATAAACGGAGCTATTTTTGCTATGGATGAAAGTGAGTTAGCTGAGCAGTTATGGATGGCATTAAAGACTGATGAAATAATTTCCCTAAAACCTGGATTATTTGGCTTTAATGTAAGTCCTTTGGAAAACTTATTAAGGAAATATATTGATGAAGATAGAGTTCGTGATAGTCAATATGATTACGCGTTATCTAGTTTTAATCTTACAGATCTCAGAATTGATCGATTCAAAATAGAAGACATACCTGAAGGAAAGCTTATTGATTATATTCTTGCAAGTGCTAACCATCCCCTTTTTGAACGGAAGAGGGTTCTAGGTAAAACGTTTCTGGATGGCGGTGTGATAAAGAATATTGATGTAGATCTTGTTGATTCTGAAAAATATAAAACTGTTATAGTTGTGTCTTTAAGAACATTTTCTGCCAGGGACTATCACGATTATCTTACAGATTATTCTGATTTTCCTGTAGACGTGATTTATATTGGAGCAGAATCTAAAATATGTAGTATGCTGGATTTTGATCCTGAAAATTCTAAAAAATTAATAAGTATGGGATATGATGACTGTATGAGAACTTTCGGTGCTTTAGAGTAATCCATTTTCAAGAAAACTATAATATCCTGATACTGAAATTATTAAATGATCCAATAATCTTATTCCAAGTATTTCTCCAGCTTTTTGAATTCGCTCTGTTAGTCTAATATCATCATGGCTAGGTTCTGTTGTGCCTGATGGATGGTTATGAGCACAGATTATTCCCGCGGCAGAGTCTGTAAGAGGCGCTGAGAAGACTTCTCTTGGGTGAACTAATGTTTTATTCAGCGTACCAATAGAGACTACTCTTACCGCAATTACTTCATGTGCTCCATTCAGAGAAATACATATAAAATGCTCTTTTTTACAAGTTGTGTAGCTGAATAAAATAGGTACTACATCAGCTGGAGAGGTTAATTTTTTTGTATTAGTAGTTATTCTTCTTCGTGCAAATTCCATAGCTGCTGAAAGTTGAGCAGCTTTAGCCTGACCCATTCCATCTATTTCGCAAAAAACTTCAGGTCGTAGTACTTCTATAGGATTTTTTAGGTATACATTCAGAACCTTTTTTGACAACCGCATTACATTATTACCTTTGGTTCCTGAACCTATTATTATTGCTATAAGCTGTTGATCGCTTAAATATTCCGGACCATGTTCAAATAATAACTCTCTTGGTCTTTCTTGTTTAGGTGTTATGCTAATATCTGAATAATAAGTATCATCAATCATAACTAATAGATACCAATAACATTTTATTGAAATTCAGTAGAGGCTCTTTCAGAAACTCTGAGACTAAAGTCTCTAAGTTTTGAAAAGAGCTTCCA
>JAQQAK010000220.1 GCA_028527945.1 Spirochaetaceae bacterium | reverse complement strand
GGACTTTCAGCAGCTATTGCGCTTTCAACAAAGGTTCTTTCCGGTGGAGAAAAAGAAAAACAGGATTATCTAAACTTTCTGAAATCAGGCGGCTCAAAATATCCGCTTGAATCATTGGCCACAGCAGGAGTTGATATGAGCAGCCCTGAACCTGTTCAAGCTGCTATAGACCGTTTTAAAGAACTTACAACAGATCTAAAAGGCCTACTCAAGCTCTAATTCGACAAACAAAAACTTCAAAAAAAACAAATCAAGTGACCACCTGAAAACTACAGGTGGTCATTTTAATTTACATTCCAGCAGCTTTAGTAACTGCTTCAGAATTTATTTCGTTATCTAAAGGAACAGGCTTCTTGATATTTGTATCTATTGATTTACCAAATACAAAGAAGCGCTGGTACAAATACTCTGTGACACCATTAATCAGCATGGAAATAATAGTTACAACATAGCCGTTCCATAGCAGTTCTTCAGCAAGGTAATTCCCTAAAAGGGTTGATGCCGGTGTGAACACAGCATAGTACAAGGCAACTTTTGCCATGGCTACCGGTATGTTATTACTCGATTTAAAGGTGAATTTTCTGTTCAGAGTAAAATTCCATAATACCGACATAATAAGCGCTATGAGATAGCATGGCCAATATGTCCATCCACTGAATTGAGTAAGAATAGCAAAGACTCCCATTTCAATAAGACCGGCAGAGGCCGCGAACATGAAATATTTAAGAGTTCTAAACAGTTCTTTTTTCTTTTTTAATGGTTCCATAATTATTTCCTTTGAGGCTCCTTTAAGAAAACATTGCTAATGTTTCTTCTATTGCTTTATCAAGCCTTTTTATTACCTCTTCCGCGGTTTCTTTTTTCATCAATAACCCAGGTTTAAACTGCAGAACGGATTTATCAAAATTAGCCATAACAGACCAAACACCGTTATTCATAAGCCCCTTCATTAAGGCTGGCCCGCCCATGGGATGAGATGTTTTTAATCCCATAATGACACCGCACTGTCGTATTTCTGAAAGAAACTGTGGGTACTTGCTCTGTATTTTTGAAAGCTCTGCTGCAAAGAAATTTGTAAGCATGTCAACATTTTCTTTGGTTGAATCACGTGTCATTATTTCCATTGCTTTAGAACTGACAATACAACCGATTTCAGAGGCATTGAATGATGATACATGCGCGAATCCATCTTCCTTTAACCAGCCTCCGGCGTTTTCATTCATTATTACAGCGGACATTGGATAGTAGCCGCCGGACAATCCTTTTCCGGAAACAATAATATCCGGAGTAGCGCCAAGCTTGCAGGCACACCACATCTCACCGCTGCGCATAAGACCGGTCTGAACCTCATCTGCGATGTACAAGGCTCCGTATTTATGTGAAAGCTCTTCAATAGATTTATGATACCCATCAATTGGAGTAGGAAATCCAGCAGTTGCCGGAATTGTTTCAATTATCACACAGGCGGTATCATTTTTCTTTAAAACCTCTTCAATGGCTCCAAGGTCATTATATGGAACATGAGTATATTCTTCCTCATCCGGCTTCATATTAAAAAATGCTGCCATATCAGGATTACCTGCCTGCATAGCAATACCCGTAGCCCCATGAAATGCACACTCAAGGGCAATTACACGTGTACGGCCGGTAGCCTTTCTGGCAAATTTGATTGCGGCATCATTGGCTTCTCCACCTCCGCTCAGCATAAAAACATACTTCATATTATCTGGAGAGGCATCCAGTATTTTTTCACATAGCTCGTTTTTATATTTTGACGGGTAATAATGATTTCCCGCGTCAACCAGTTCGACGCCCTTAATTATAGCTTCTCTAATTTCAGGATTTCTGTGTCCAAGGTTAAAAACTCCACCGTTTGAGTGCATATTAATATATTGATTATCATCCAGATCCTTAAAATAGCTTCCTTCTCTTTCCCCCATGGAGAGCTCAACTCCATAGCTTCTAAAAGTTTCAACCTTATCAGGATTCCATAGCTTATATGCTTTTTCATAAATTTCATGTGCTTCGTTACTCATAGTTTAATTCCTTTGCTGTATTTCTGTGCATTATGCAATGCTAACTTTATCAGTAAAACTCTGTACCGGAACTGGCATAGGTTTATTCTGGTATTTTTTTATATAGTCTTTTGCTAACAATACGCAGCCCTTGGCATAGAAAGCTATTATTTCAGAAGTAAGATCTACACTCTCGCCTTCTCCGGCAAACACGCACCCAATTCTGCAAAGTATACTCTCAAGCATGCCAAGCCGTCTCATCATTATAAAAGTACCTATTTCTTCTTTATCTTCATTTGATATTGATTTTATGCTTTCATATCCTGTAATGATTTCATCGACAATCTCATCAAGATCAGCGCGATGTTCAATCAGCGCCACAATTCCCGCTATTTCATACATATACCAACCCTGTCCGCAATCATCAAAGTCTATCGCGGCAACCCCTTCTTCAGAGCAGAGCAAATTAGAGGTTCTAAGATCACTGTGAATCATTCCGTAGCGTGACGGATCTTTACCATAGGCTTCAAGTCGAGTCTTCATTAATTCTACTGACTGATCAAGAATTTTAATGTCACGGGCAGAAAACCAATCTTCAGCTCTATAGCTTTCACCATAAAAATTATTCCATTCTTCGCCAAAGGTTCCATCAAAATCCCAACTCATACGCTCATAATAAGATGGAAGCGTCCATTCTTCTGACTGACAGCGGATTTTGGCAGCTATTTCTCCAAGGCTTCTGTATAATTGTCTGTCATCACCAGACATGGCTGATTTGCTGTTTAGCTTACCAAGTTTATGAAACATTACTGAGGCAAACTTGAACAATGGTACGGTTATCTTGTCAGGTATTTTTTCTATCTTGCTGATAAGATCACCGACATCTTCATTACTGTCACTGCTGTCAACAGGAGCCTTTCCGTCGAGGAACTCAAAACATACGACAAAGCGCTTTTCTTCAAAATCAGGTGTTTCTATACATTCAATAAGGCTTCCATTTACGGACTCAATAGGAGAAGCCAGACGAATATCTGTTTCAGCTTTTAAATCCATAATCCATTTCAGTTCAGTACTTATGCTGTTGTGAGTTGCGTAATCCAAACGATGAACACGCATTATCATTTTGGGTCTGCCTGCTGCCTGCACCAGAAAACTGGCATTCTCTGTATAGTTTAAAAGCTTCATCTGTGAGTCTTCGGGATAATCCCAACATGCCAAAGCTCTATGCCCTACTCCGGTTAAATGTTTTACCTTCTCAGGAAACGGCAGGTCATGAAATTTACCTTCAAACTGTGTCTTCATCTTTACAAACCTCTTATAATTTTCACTAAAAAAAGCAGCACTCAATTTGGTAAGTGACCACTCACTTTTTATTGTGCAAAAAATATGCCAAGAGGTTTTCAATCAATTTAAAGTAGGAATTTCTCAGTTTTCATGTAATTTTCAGTAAAAATTGTATATTTTCAATTTATGTTTATTACATTAATGTAGGGATATTTTTTGTTTTTTACATTAATGTAATAAATATTCAAACCCAATAAAGTTCATCATCCACGGAAGATTCACCTGAAGAGGTCGATTCTCGCAGAATGAGCCTTGGACTAAACTTGGTATTAAATTTCATGCCAGGCAGAACTCTTCCATGCAAAATATTATCAATATAACTTACAACAGATAAACCTATAATATCAGCAGGCATTTTAATGCTTGAGAGAGATGGTTCGAGCAGCGAGGCAATATCCTGACTTCCAGAGCCTATAAAGCAAATATCATCCGGAATCCTATGACCAGCATTCTTTGCGGCTTTCATTGCCCCTGCGGCAAGAGCATCGTTTCTACAAACAACAGCATCAGGAAATTCCCCTCCAAGAAAAAGCGTTTCCATAGCCTTTTTCCCCTGTTCAGGGTTCCAGCCACCAGCAGAAACAGAATAGTCTCGGCAGGAACACAGGCGGACACCTGAGACAATGTCAAAATAAGCATTCCAGGCCGCATCATTTTGATAATCATCATCAGAGGCAATAAAAGCAATATTCTGCCTTCCTGACTTTATAAGGTACTCAACAGCACTGTAAAAACCTTCATAAACGTTAGCTACAGCATAATCTTCATTTAAATTAGGCGGAGGAGAAAACTCTCCGGTAAATATTAATGGTATGTTTCTATCTTTATGTAACTTATAGCAAGAGTCATTAACTTCTCTCGGAACTACAATCGCAGGAAGAGAATCAGATAAACTGAGGGTTGAGATATCGTCAAAAGTTTTAATACGAAGATTATACCCAAAATCACCAGCAGCCTTTTCTACAGAACTTACAAGACTTCGATTAAAGGGAACATCAAGATCATAAAGGAAAAAATCAATTTCAGGTAGTCTTAAAACTTTAGCCTTCCATTCAGAACTGTTCTGAACAAAAATTCCACTTCCACGAACCTTCTTTATAAAACAGCCGGCTTCAAGCTCATCCAAAGCCTTTAAAATAGTATTTGAACTTGTGTTCCATTCTTCTGAAAGTTCACGTACACCAGGAAGTCTGAATCCTTCAGGATATTCATTATCCTCAATTTTGGAACGTATACTATTGGATATTTTTCTGTAAAGAAGCTCTTTCATCAGGCAATGATACCCTAACTAATAATAGCCTGCAAGTACGGAGTGTTGTAAGCTGTTGTTTTAAATCTGAGATGATTACAGCACAAGAAATTGCCTCTGAAAACTAAACTCAGGAAATGATTTTATATGGACGAGGCGCTTCCCCGTCCATAATTAGATCTTATGCTCTAAACTTACTGCTTTTTAGCCGCAAGTTTATCAGAAATTTCTTTAAGCTTTGTTTCTGTAAGATTATACCTTCTAAAAAGTATAAAAGCGATGATAACTCCAATTATTGGTAATACAGACATCATAAATCTAAGGCCATTAACCGTTGAAACAGACTGAACCGCGGCATCTGGATCCAACTTTATTAGATCAAGCCCTACACTAGCGACAAGAGCGGCAATTCCGGAAGATAATTTAACAACAAATGTCTGCATTGAAAAAATAACACTTTCTTCTCTATGACCGTTTTTAAGCTCGCCGTAATCAACAGTATCAGCAAGAAAAACAGTTGTAAGAACAGACTGCATTCCATATCCTGAGAATATAAAAAAGGCAGGAACAAACAAAAAGTAAACAGCGGTTAATCCAGAAAGTGTCAAAACAAGAAGCAAGAAGCACCCGCCAATAGTCATGCAAAGACTAAGCTTAAAAACATTCATTGTTGGAAGCAATTTTCTGATAAGTGGATAAAAAACCATCATTGAAAGGATCTGCATTGCTCCACCAAAGGTATTAAAAAGTGCTAATGTTGACTCCCAATTATCACCACGAACATCAAATTGAAAAAAATATATGATAAGATTTGCAATTGTGTATAGGGCTGTATTTACAAGAACTATTGTAAGTACAACAACAATGGCCTGATCGTTATTTATAAGCGACTTAAACATCTGCTTGACAGTTACTGTATTCATATTTTCAGATCTTCGCTCTTTAACATTGAGAACAGCTATAACTGTAGCCAGAATAAAAAAAGCACAAATAATTAACGTAAGCCACTTAAATCCAGTACGGTAATTCTCTGAAGAACTTCCACCTCCAAGTCTGGCAACAAGAACCATTGTTCCGACCTGAACAATTGCGGCTCCTACCCCGGCACAGCTTCTGGCTATAACAGTAAGATTTTCACGTTCCTTGGGAGTATCTGTTATTGCAGGAATCATTGACCAATATGGAATATCCATTATTGTATAAGTCATTCCCCATAAAATATAGACAACCGCAAAATAGACAAGAAGACTTCGCCCCTGAACAGAAGAAGGAACCGCAAACAGGGCAAAAAGAACAAAAGCATTTAAAATTGTGCCTGTAAAAAGCCATGGACGGAATCTGCCAAATTTCGAGTTAGTTTTAGCAACAATGACTCCCATAAAAGGATCATTAACAGCATCAAAGACCCTTGCAACAAGCAGAATCACTCCAATGAATGTAGCGCTTATTCCCATTACAACATTGTAATAATATAGAACATAACCGGATGATAAAGCGTAAACAATATCTTTACCAACCGCGGCAATTCCGTAAGAAGACTTCTCTCTCAACGATAATTTCACACAACTCCCCTTTCAATAGTAAATTTAACAACCTCTTCATGTTCACCGGAAGTAAGCTTTAAAAAAGCTTCTTCTATTTTACTTTCATCAATTTTCTTTGTTTTTACCCATGTACCGCCAACTCCGCCTCTTAGAGGCAGCTGAGAAGGCCCAATTATTTCAAGATTATCAGAGACTTCAAGACTGACTATATCGTTACAAAAAGATAAAAGCCTGCCGTTTTCACTTTCCATTCTAAACCTGACAGAAACAGCATCATAAGAAGACTCTTCTATTAAAGAAGTTCTTTTTGCGTTTACAACAAAACGCTGTTCTGACATAGGCCTTAAATTCACAGTTTTGACAACTTCTCCATTCCAGATAAAATCAAATCTATATGTGTTAACAGTTCCACCCCAATTTGCGACATATTCAGAATAGAGGCGAACCCCGTCATCAAAAGTAAAATGATAACGAACCATCAACTTAAGCATTTTCAATTTATATTTTAATGGTAAATCTGATTGACCATATTTTCTTACTGCCGCAAATAGTTCTTTAACAGCCTCAGACTTTTTAGTACTGAATCCTTCATTAGTTTCCATAAGCTGCCCAATATAATCATCAATAAGGACTGGGGGGTGAGGCATAGCTTCATATTTTCCTTTTAAAGGAAAAAACTCTTTAACAAAATCATTATTTTTATAGAGTTTTACACTATCAGCATTTGTAAAAGCATAGATATCACCAATATTTCCGGCAGGGTACTCTCCTATCTCCATTTCAGAAGACAAATCCGCGACAATGTCAGAAGCAGACGAAGGCTCTTTCTGGCTTGCGTAAACCATAGCCGCCGGTTTTGGATTTCTGAAAAAATCCATCACTCCGTGATAGCAGATTCTATCGCCGCTACCAAAGTCACGATGAGTATTATAATCAAACATGCACCAGCCAAAACCTCCTGAAATACCTTCTTTTTTGTAGTATGAGGCAATAACATTTGCATGACGAACAGAGTGTTCTGTTCTTAATCGCTCAGTATCCATAATTTTTGTAGGAAACATGTGTCCGTTATATTCTGAAACAAGATAACCTTTAGCATTATCAGGACAGACCCTCTTTTTAGTAAGGGTTCCATCATTTTGACCTGTATGAGAAAAATCATTAAAAGCATACACATCTTCAAGAAGGCTGCTTCGCTCAAGATATCTTACACCACTGGTTGAACGGCTGGAGTCTAGTTGATGGGCTATTTTATTAGTTTTTGTATAGAAATCATCATTATCGATGGACTCATTAATTCTAACACCCCAAAGAATTATTGATGGATGATTCCGGTACTGTAAGACCATTTCTTTTACATTTTGACAGGCAATATCCTGCCAGACATCATCTCCAATATGCTGCCAGCCGGGAATCTCCGTAAAAACCAGAAGACCAAGCTCATCACATCGGTCTATAAAATACTGAGACTGTGGATAGTGAGAAGTCCTGACAGCATTAAGACCAAGTTCGTCTTTAAGAATATCAGCATCATCAGCCTGAACTCTTCCAGGCATAGCATATCCTACATATGGATAACTCTGATGACGGTTAAGCCCACGTATTTTAATTTTTTCATTATTCAGATAAAAACCATCTGAGCGGAATTCGGCTGTTCTAAAACCAAAACGAACAGAAACAGAATCCAAAAGATTCTTTCCGTTATACAGACTTGTCTCAAGGATATATAAAACAGGATTTTCAAGATTCCAGGTAAAAACATTAGAAACATCAGCAGATAAAAATATCAGAGAGTTGTCATTATCATCTATCTTTTTTTGAGATAGTTCCTGAATGATTTTACCAGACTCATCTGCGGTAAAGAGTCTTTGAACTATCTTACAATTCTGTATACCAGAGTCACCATCTGCTATATTTAATTTAATCTCCGAATCAATAGACCAAGTCTCTTTATCAGTCTGCTTTGTCTGAATAAACACATCATCAATAAATGTGGGATTAATAACTTCAAGATATACCTCTCGGTAAAGCCCTCCATAGGTCATATAGTCTATAACAAAACCAAAGGGCGGCTGATTAAGGCTTTCACGGCTGTCAAGTTTTACAACAATTATATTTGTTTCAGCATAATTTACAAACTTGCTTATATCTATAGTAAATGCGGTATAACCGCTTTCATGAATACAGACAGATTCACCGTTAACAAAAACTTCAGCCTTATGTGCTGCTCCTTCAAAAGTGAGAAGAAGCTTTTTACCTGACCATTCATCTGGGACCATTAATTCATGCCTATAAGCAGAAACCATCTGATAAATTGATTCATCAAAATAATTGAAAGGAGTCTCTGCCACAGTATGAGGAAGCCTTACAGAAGTCAGTAAAGTTTCATTACAGACAGGCTCTAATATTGATTCTTCAAACTCAGGAGAAAACAGCCAGTTTTCGTTTAAATATATTTTCTCTCGCATTATCATACCTCTTTAAGCTTTTATTCCGTACATAAGAATATCTATCATCTCATTTAAAGCATCTGAATATTTTATGTCCTTATCCAGCAACGTTTTATTACTTAAAAAATGTTCTATAGTTGATTCTACAATCATCTTGAATACAGGCAGAGACACTGGTCTTATTGCACCTGAGTTAATTCCCTGTTTTATTAGATTCAAGGTTGGTTCCCAATCATTCTCAATCCGTTCAGAAACCTTTAAATAGACCTCAGGATAAGTATCTTTCAACTCCCATAACCGCCTCAAATCTATTTCAGTATATTTTTCTGGAAGAACAATAACTATTCGTTTAATCTTTTCAGCAATACTCAATTCAGAATCATTGAGAATTATTTTTTCACTTTCTTTGATAGCTGAAAAACAGCGGTCAACCATTTTTAAAAATAGAGTTTCTTTATCTTTATAATACTTGTAAAGAGTTTTCTTACTCATTGACAATCGTAAGGCAAGATCGTCCATTGTAAACTTCAGCCCCTTACTATTAAACTCTTCAATTGCGGCATCAAGAATTTTTATTGCCGGCTCTTTTTCTACATCCGCTGTTTTCTCAGACATTAATGCTCCTATGGAAACTATTTTTTATATTTCAGTTTCCTAATTTATAACACGGAATTTTCCAGTTGGCAAATTTTTTCTTCTTTTAAAAACAATTTAAAATTTTATTTTTGAGAAAATACAAATAAAATATAAGCCTATTCATATTAAATCATCTATTTATTGAGGCTTTTTCAAAACTTAGAGACTTTAGTCTCAGAGTTTCAGAAAAAGCAACCTTAATGTAAATGAAGAAAATTTTACAACTTGTTATACTATATACAATTACTTAATGTTGTTAAATTTTCTTCAAAGCCTCTAAAAAAAACCAACCGGAGTGTTGAAAGAGGCTATATTGATAAACTTATTCTTGTATACTACAATGTAACAGTTTGGAGTTTTAAATGAAAGATAAGTCGTCAATAAGCACAAACGTATATAATATTCTTTATAAAAATATAGTAGAACTTTACCTGACTCCTGGAACTGTTATAAGTGAGAAGGAAATAGCTGAAAAACTGAATGTCAGCAGAAC
>JAQQAK010000219.1 GCA_028527945.1 Spirochaetaceae bacterium | reverse complement strand
ATTGGAGGTATTTTTCTTGTTGCCAAAAAAGCTGCTAATTGGCGGATAATTGTTTCGGGCTTACTTGGCTATGTTATAATGCAGTCTGCTCTGTTTTTGGGAGGAATAGAGGGGGCTCTTAATCCTGTGAATGGGTTGTTTTGTGGAAGTTTGTTATTTGGAATAGTTTTTATGGCAACAGATCCAATTTCTTCATCTCAGACAACTGAAGGTGGAAGATGGATTTACGGCGCTGTTATTGGAGTATTGATTTCACTCATACGTGAGTTTTCAATTTGGGTAGAGGCTGTAACATTTGCAATCTTGATAGCCAATATGTTTGCTCCTATTTTAGATTATCTTCTTAAAGAACGTAAAAAGCGAATAAAAGCTAAAATTAAGGCAGCCTCTGCTGGAGGCGCTGCATGAAGAAAGAAGGTTTTTACTTTGAGCGTATACGGCCAGTTGTTGTAATGATTATCATTACAGTAGTCTGTATTGGTCTTGTTTCTGGAATATATCTTTCAACAAAAAAACTTGTTACTGAAAATGAAGATCTCGTATTTCGTAAAGCAGTTCTCTATGCTGCTGGTATTTCTGTTCCTGAAAGTAATGTAGAGATAAACTCTCTATATGATGAACGAGTTACAGAGAAAGATTCTCTCTATATTGTAAAAGATACTGCCGGAGAAGTTATGGCTTTAGCCTTTATTGTGAGCGGGCCTGGGCTTTGGGGAGATATAGAAGCTGTAACTGCTTTTGATAAAACACTTGAAAAATTTTCAGGTGTCGAGTTTACTTCCCAGAATGAAACTCCGGGGCTTGGTGCCAGAATTACAGAATCATGGTTCAAAGAGCAGCTTAGAGGAAAAAGCACTCCTCTAATAATGCTTCCAGAAGGAACAAGGTCTGATAATGTTAATGAGATTGATGCAATTACAGGGGCTACAAGAACTAGTGATTATGTCCTTGCAATATTGAATGATGCTGGTGTGCGTGCGGCGTCTTTATCAAGAGATAATTGATGAAAATGGTTAATCAGTAAACCTTTTGCAGAAAAAACTATAGCTTTAAAAAGTTTTGAGCAAATGTTTTAGAACGGTTAATTGGTTATATTATAACAAATTGAGGATAATCCTTCATTCACATTATAGTTGTAATGTCGAATGTAAAATAGCAGTTTTTCTAGGAGGATATAGATGCCGTCCAAAGCGATAAAAACATTTATCACACCGCTGGGCAAAGAGAATCCTGTATTTGTTCAGATTCTAGGTATTTGCTCAACATTAGCTGTTACTAATAAATTTGAAAATACTCTTGTAATGGTAATCGGTGTTATATTTACAACAACTCTATCTTCATTTACCTTTTCTCTTTTAAGAAAAATTATACCATCACGCATAAGAATGATGGTAGAAACCCTTATTATTGCAACCTTTGTTATTATTGTTGATATTGCTTTAAGAGCTTATATGCCGGAAGTTTGGCAGCAGCTTGGCCCGTATGTTGGTTTAATTATTACCAATTGTATTGTCATGGGGCGGCTTGAAGCTTTTGCCAGCAGTAATCCTCCCGGGTTAAGCCTTATTGATGGATTAGGTTCAGGAATAGGTTACGCCTATGTTTTGTTGATAATAGCATTTTTCAGGGAACTTCTTGGTTCTGGTACAATATGGGGGATTTCAGTCTTTGGTGACTGGTGGACTAACTGGGCTATAATGATAATGCCCCCTGGCGCATTTTTTATGCTGGCAATCTTTATCTGGGTTGTTAAAGGGAGGGCTGCTGAATGAGTTTTACACCTGTAGCAATATTTTTTGGAGCAATATTTACCGGGAATATACTTCTTTCAAATTATCTTGGAATGTGCTCATTTTTGTCAGTCTCAAAGGAGATAAAAACTTCTACAGGACTTGGCGCTGCTGTAATATTTGTTATGGCAGTTACAACAATGCTTAACTGGATAGTTTATCACTATCTTCTTATACCATTTCATTTGGAATATTTAAGGTTCATTGTTTTTATTGTCGTCATTGCCGCCTTTGTTCAGCTTGTTGAAATGATAATTGAACGGGTTTCAGAAGGGCTTTATGCCGCTCTTGGAATCTTTCTTCCACTTATAACTGTAAACTGTGCGATTTTGGGTGTCAGCTTATTTATGGTAATAAGAAGTTATACCCTTGCTGAATCTTTCTTTTTTGGGTTGGGCAGCGGTGTAGGATGGTTTTTGGCAATAATCGCTATGGCCGGAATAAGGAAGAAGATGGTTGGTGCAAAAATCCCTAAAGGGCTTGAAGGACCTGGAATAACTCTTATTATTGCCGGAATGATGGCTCTTGCTTTTATGGGATTTTCAGGAATGATTAATATAAGTTAGTTAAATTTTTTTATATTTGCCCTCTGTGGCATGAATCTTTTAGGAGGTTTGCGTGTTTTCTGTATCAGAGTTTTTGATAAGCGTTGGCATTATTACAGCCCTCACAGCTATTCTTGCAATTATCCTTGTTGTCGCAGATGCTTTTATTGCAAACTACGGTGAGTGTAAAATTTCAATTAATGGAAAAAAAGATCTTACCGTTAAGGGTGGACGGTCATTGCTTTTAACTCTTATGGATGAGGAAATATTTATTCCTTCAGCCTGTGGCGGACGAGGTTCTTGTGGGCTTTGTAAGGTCAAGGTCGCAAGCGGAGCAGGGCAATATCTTCCTACAGAGCTTCCATGGATAAGTAAGGAAGAGCAAGCTGAAAATGTCAGGTTATCATGTCAGCTCAAGGTAAAGACGGATATGTCTATTACAATACCTGAGGAACTTTTCAGTGTCAGGCGTTTTAAAACAAAAGTTGAAAGTATAAAAGATTTAACTCACGATATAAAAGAGGTTCGTTTTAGACTTCAGCAGCCAGACAGTATAGAGTATAAGGCTGGACAGTTTGTTCAGATACAGGTTCCTGAATATAAGTTGAGCAGCGAGCAGGTTTTTAGGGCTTATTCAATGTCATCTGTTCCATCAGATACAGGAGTGATTGAACTTGAAATCCGTCTTGTTCCTGAAGGAATTTGTACAACATGGGTTCATCAATTTTTAAAAGAAGGCGAAGAGGTTACTATTAATGGTCCTTATGGGGACTTTTATCTTCGTGATACAGAAAGGGATATTATCTGTATTGCAGGTGGTTCAGGTAATGCCCCAATAAAATCTATTCTTCTTGACATGGCAGAAAAAGGCAATCCCCGAAAAGTGAGTTATTTTTACGGCGCTCGTACAAAGGCTGATCTTGTTTTGCCTGATGAGATGGCTGCAATAGAAGAAAAACTTCCTAATTACAAGTATATTCCGGTTCTTTCCCAGCCTGTAGAAGATGATAATTGGGAAGGTGAAACTGGTTGGGTTACTGATGCTGTCACCAAATTCATGAAAGACGGCGATAATACTGAGGCATACTTGTGCGGTAGTCCTGGAATGATAGATGCTTGTGTAAAGGTTTTGACAGAAAAGGGTGTGCCTGAAGAGCTTATTTTTTACGATAAATTCGCTTAATGAATGGAGGATAGTTGATGAAAGAAGACCCAGGTATGAAAAAAGTATATGAAAATATGAAACCCGGTGTTGTTTCCCTCCATGGTTTTCTTGGTTCAGATAAAAGAAATATTGAACAGATAGTTGAGCATGATCTGGTAACGCTTGGTGAATTAGGGCTTACTACTGAAACTATTGCTGATATGCTTGAGAAGTTACGAGATAAGGCTTTTTCCGGCTTTGGTGAGTGGGTAGATATAGGTGGGGGCCTTCTTGCTAAATCTGATTCAATTAGAGGAAAGCTTCCTTGTCCGTTTGAGCATAAGGGGCTATATAGAAAGACTGTGACAAGTATTAGAGGAGAAGGTCTTGATAAGGAGGTTATCTATACAGATCTTGGAATTCATCTTGTCAGAGAGCATGGTTTTTTTCAGGGGAAGGGCAGTCCTTTCAGACTTGAGCCAGAGCAGCTTTTTTATATTTTTGAAAAGTTTGTTTATGAGTAAAAAAATCTTGCTTTTTTTATATATATGACTTATTTTATAAACAATGATAGTAACTGCAGAGAAGATACTTAATGATTGTTTTAAAAGCTATCATAAGGCTGAGTTTATTGATCCGGATCCATTGGTTTTTCCAAGAAGGTATAATAATCCGGATGATATAGAAGCTGCTGCTTTTATTGCCGCGTCTTTTGCTCTTGGAAGAGTAGGGTGTATAATGAGCTTTCTTGAAAACGTTTTTAGTGTTCTTGGAAGTCCGGCAGATGGTCTTAAAAATAGATCAGAGAAGGATATTGAACGAGACTTCAAAGATTTCAAGTACAGATTCTACAGTGGTGAGGATATCGTACATTTTTTAAAAGGTCTTCGTTTAATATATCAAAATTATGGAAATGTTTATAACTGTTTTAATGTTGGATACCATAAATGCGGAACAACCGGGTATAGTAATATCCCGGTTGTTGCCGGATTAACTACTATAGCAGACACAGTAAATAGAGAAGGAAGTTTTCGCAATATTGTTGCAGATCCCCGTGGAGGAAGTGCGTGTAAAAGACTTTTTCTCTTTCTTAGATGGGTTGTAAGAAAAGATGAGGTTGATCCGGGAGGCTGGAGTTTACCGACTTCTGAACTAATCATTCCTCTGGATACTCATATTGCAAAGGTCGGAAAATATTTAGCTTTGACAGAACGGAAAAGTGCTGATTTGAAGACAGCTATTGAGATTACTGAAAATCTTAAGAAGTTTGACAGTGAAGATCCTGTTAAATATGACTTTAGTATGTCAAGGATTGGGATTCATCCTGATTTATCTTATGAAGAGCTTGAAAACAGGATTAATGAAGGACTTTGAAATAATTTTATGAAAATAGAATATAGAAGTAATTAATAAAAAAACAACCGTTTAATGCGGTGAATGTTTAAGGAGTATAAAATGGCAGAAACCAAACAGATTTACAAATGTAAACATTGTGGTAACATCGTGGAAGTTTTGCATGGCGGGGCAGGAGAACTTACCTGCTGCGGAGAGGCTATGATGCTTTTTGAAGAAAAATCAGCTGATTCATCGACAGAAAAGCATGTTCCGGTAATAGAAGAGATTGACGGTGGATATAGAGTAACTGTTGGTAGTACTCTTCATCCAATGGCAGAAGAGCACTATATTGAGTGGATAGAATTCAGCTATGGTGACAAGAGTGGCAAAAAGTATCTTAAACCAGGTGATGAACCTGTTGCTGAGTTTCTTTGCGGCCATCAGGAAAATGTTTCTGCTCGTGAATATTGTAATGTTCATGGTCTTTGGAAAAATAGCTAATTGGGAGCTTTTTGTAGCTTAATTAAATAATAGCCAGTCAGGCTGTCTTTAAGGAGTGATAAAATGAAATATGTATGTGATGTATGCGGTTATGTTTATGATCCAGCAGAAGGGGATCCAGATAATGGGGTAGCTGAAGGAACAGCTTTTGCTGATATTCCAAGCGATTGGGTTTGTCCTTTATGCGGCGCTGAGAAGGATGATTTTTCTCCGGAAGAAGATTAGTTATATTTTAGTATCCAATCCGGTTTAATCAGGGTTGGGTACTTTTTTAGAAATAATATCTGATGATTGCTTTTATAGCGCTATGATCAGATACTCTGTCATCAATTATTTGATAATCTTCAAAATCTAATTCTTGTGAAATCATTATCCAGTCTATTCTTCTTTTTCCTGTTCTGAATGTTCCAACTGGCAATTCAGGTTCCCATAATTTAAGATTTAATTTTTCTTCTAAAAGTTTAATGGCTGAGCCTTTTTTATATCCGCAGTTAAAATCACCAGCGATTACAATTGGGCATTTTATATCTTTAACTGTTTCTATTATTGCTTCAGCCTGTCTCTTTCTTATAAAAGGAAAAAGAGGAGCAAGGTGAACTGAGACAACATAAATATAATTTTCTTCTTCTTTAGATACGCAAAATAAGCCGGTTGTAAAGCCTTTTGGCAGAATAAAAGGTCTTGCTTTAAATGTATAAGAGACTGCTTGAGAGTAGGGAATGTCACTTAAAAGTGCTGTACCGTACCTTAGCCCTGGCCCGTCAACGTTTTTAGACCAAATACCATGCGGGCAGCCGGAATTTTTTGCAAGAAATTCTATAAAGTCAATTCCTTTGTTCCATATTGAAAAACCGTCAACCTCTTGCAGGGCTGAAATATCAATATGGTTTTGTTTAATAGTTTCTGCAATTTTTTCAGCATTTTCCATTATTTTTGTTCTGGTCTGAATAAGCTGGTGTACACCTGTTCCTCTGCCGTGTCCTATATTAAGTGTCATTACTGAAAAAGCTTGATTCGCGTGATGTGGTTTTACATTTGGGACATTTTGTTCAAAATAGAATGATTTTGGAATAGCCTCTATTTTACCTGAAACAATTAAAGGTACTATAAGAATGATGAGTGAAATTGATATTGCTGCTACGATAATAAAAAAAACTATTTTTTTATCTCCTGTAAAATTATCAAATCATTATGACATTTATTATTTTTTTGTTATAGAGGGAGTTTAAAAACTTAGCGTGTTTTAAAATTTCAACCTTAATTTTAATGAATAAAACTTCATAATTTGTTTTAATAATTATAATTACCTCATGTTTAAAAAACAAAGTCTCTAAAGAACAATCTGAGTTTTAAAGAAACTCTATAGTGCAAAGTTTTTTGTAGAGTTTTTTCTCTTGATGCAAAAAAAGTCTGCTAAAAAAACATTACTACTCTCTAATTTTATTCTATTAATAATCTAATAATAGAATTTACTTATAGCAATTACAGAATGAATAAAATAGTATTCCTTCATGAAGCGTAATATAGCCTTTATATATTGTTTTGCATCAATGTTATGCTGGTCTGTGAGTCCTGTTCTTGTTCGTTATATTAAGGACTATTTTTCTGTCTCATTTCAGAATTTTTTTCGTTTTGCAGTGGCTATAGTAATTATGTGGAGCTTTACTCTTCTCACTATTGGGGGGCGGACAGCCTGGAATAGTCTTAAAAGTATTTCATATTCTTTACCTAAATTGTTTTTGGTTGCTGTATGTAATTTTTGTCATCAAATTTTTTTAATAAAGGGCGTTTATCTATTAATGCCTGGGTTGGTAACTATCGTAGAAGAATCTACTATAATTTTTTCAACTACACTGGCTTATATTTTTATTCCGGCAGAGCGTAGTCTTATTCGTAAACCTGCTTTTATGGCAGGTCTTCTAAT
This sequence comes from Spirochaetaceae bacterium, assembly GCA_028527945.1. Taxonomy (GTDB): domain Bacteria; phylum Spirochaetota; class Spirochaetia; order UBA9216; family UBA9216; genus Thalassospirochaeta. The sequence goes on along the minus strand of JAQQAK010000219.1, from coordinate 6,549 downwards.
GGCAGTCGCAGGTGTTGTTATAACGTCTTTGCCTGAATTGTCAGGTGTTAAAGACTTTGCCGGGGATTCTCCAGTTATGGGGCTGTTATTTGTTTTTATCAGCTCTCTTGCTTGGGCAGGTTTTAGCCTTATGATAAAGTTATGGTTTACGGATGTTCCTTCTGCGGTTACATCAAGTATAGTTTTTACACTTGTTATTCCCATATTTTTAATTAGTATTCTTTTTGATAAAGGTCCAGCTCTTTTACAGGCTTGTATTCCTGTAAAAATTTGGCTACTAACTATTGTTTCAGGTATTATTGGGATTGGTCTCGGTTATTCATTCTATTACCAGTCTATCAAGGGGCTTGGAATTGCTCTTAATTCAAGTCTTGGTTTATTAATACCTGTAATTACGGCAGTAATATCCTTTTTATTTTTGGGAGAAAGACTTCTGCCTGTTCAGATTGCGGGGGCAATAGTTCTTTTGAGCGGTAGCCTTATTGTTGTCAGGGCTGAAGGTCAAACTTAATATAAAAATCACTCAGCTTTTGAAGTCTCTTCTATTTATTGAGTGATTTTTCTAATTTCTTCAATTTTTTCTTCAACAAGTTCAAATCCATGGTTATACAATTTACGAAGTTTTGTTGAATCAGATTCTGCTCTGCCTACATCAAAGGTATCTTTGGGTTGTATTATAACAGCGTTTCCTTTGTTCATTTCCGTGTTACATTTTTTTGTTTCCTGATTGTATTCAAATGGTCGGTTTTCAATAGATTGGCAAAGGTTAGGCCATTTCTTATACAAAGATTTGGTTAATCGAGTTAGTTTTGATTTTGTTTTGATATAACCAGCTTCTCTTGTCAGTACAATTAAATTTTTGTCACAGCCGTCATTAAGTGATTTTTCTATTGGTATAGAACAACTTAGGCCTCCGTCAAGATGAAAGCTGTTATCAATTTTTACAGGAGGTGAAATGAATGGAAGGCTGTTAGATGCCGGTAAAATATTCATTATAAAGTTTTTAGCGTCTGATGAGCTTTTTTCAAAGAATGCTGCTTTTCCTGTTATACAGTCGGTAGTTACTGCAAAAAATTTTGTAGGAGAGTTTTTGAAAGCTTCATAATCAAAAGGAATAAGATTGTTTGGATATGTATCGAAAAGTAATTCAGTATTAAGAAAGTTTTTGTTTTTAATAAAGCTTTTAAAGCTGAAATATTTATAATTATCAACACCTTCAACAAAGACTTTTTTATTACGTTCAAATTGGCGTGATATAAAGCTTACTCCTGTACTGGCTCCGGCAGAGACACCGTACACATTGTCAAAAGACATCTCATGTTTTAGTAAGGCATCAAGAACTCCAGATGTAAAAGCTCCTCTCATTCCACCGCCTTCAAGAATTAATCCGGTTTTGCTGTTTTTCATATAAGCTATACTATTCTCAAAACAGTTTTTTTTCTATAGATTTTATTTGTGAATAATAATGAAAAAACTCTTTCATACCTAAGGAAATTTATATCAAGACCTATAGATATTATGAATAGTCTTGAAAGTGCAAACAGCAAAAGAAATGACATTCAGCCAATGGTTGAACCTGAGATTGGCAGATTTCTGGAATTGATTGTTACTCTTACTGGAGCAAAGCGTGTTTTGGAGCTAGGAACCAGTAATGGCTATTCAGCTATGTGGATTATAGCAGCTTTAAAACGAACTGGCGGACATCTTGTTACAATTGATTCTAAAGAGCGCCTTCACAAAGAAGCTGTCAAGAATTTTGAGTCAGCTGGTGTTATTGATTATGTGACGCCTGTTCTCGGAGATGCTGAAGAAGAAATCGAGAAACTATCTCCCGGCTTTGATGTTATTTTTCAGGATTGTGGTAAGTATCTTTATCCTTTACTGTTTGAGAAAGTTGTTTCTCTCAGTAATCCTGGTGGAGTTATTATTGCTGATGATACGCTATTTAAGGTTAATGATGATGTTCGGCCTAATCTTGGTTTGTATACAGATTCATATAATAATACTGTTTTTAACAATAATGAACTTCTAACCGCAATATTACCCGTTGGTTGTGGATTAACTGTAAGTATTAAATTATAATTCGGTTATGAAAAGACTTAGAGCAAAAAAAGCATTCATCTGTGACATGGATGGTGTAATATATCATGGAAATAAACTTCTTCCGGGAGTTAAGGAATTTGTCTCATGGCTTAGGGATGAGGAAAAGAAATTCCTTTTTTTAACAAACAGCAGTCAGCGTTCACCGCTTGAGCTTCAGCAAAAGCTATCCCGTTTGGGGGTAGAAGTAGAAAAAGATCATTTTTATACAAGTGCTCTGGCCACTGCTGGCTTTCTCGCTGGCCAGAACCCGGGATGTACTGCCTTTGTTATTGGCGAAGCAGGCTTAATTAATGCCCTTTATAATGAGGGGATAAGCATGAACGATGTTAATCCTGATTATGTAGTTGTTGGAGAATCTAAAACTTATAATATGGATATGCTTGAGCATGCTGTAAACCTTGTGATAGGCGGAGCCAAGCTTGTTGGAACAAACCCTGATTTGACAGGGCCCATAGAGAATGGTATTTCTCCAGCAACAGGCGCGCTTATGGCTCCTATAGAGCTTGCTACAGGAAATAAAGCATATTATATCGGTAAACCGAATCCTCTAATGATGAGGCAGGCATTGAAACGGCTTGAAACCAGGCGTGAAGATACAGTAATTGTTGGGGATCGTATGGATACTGATATTATTTCCGGAATTGAATCTGAGATTGAAACTGTTCTGGTCTTAAGTGGTGTCACTGATGAGAAAGAAATGAAACGTTTTGCGTATAGACCCGGATACATTCTCAATGGGGTTTGTGATATCCCTGTTATCAAAAAGAAGGCTGATTCTGCAAAATGATTCTCCAATATAAAGAATATGGCCTGCCCAAAGATCCTACTGTATTTTTTCTTCATGGTCTCTTGGGCAGCTCATCTAATTGGAACACTTTATGTAAAAAGCTCTCCAGAGGCGGCCTTCATTGTATTGCTGTAGATTTACGTAATCATGGCTTATCGCCGCATCGTGATAAAATGACCTATCCTCTCATGGCTGAGGATGTTACAGCTCTTGCAGATAGCCTTGGTATTGAGGTGTTTTCTTTAGTAGGGCATTCTCTTGGTGGTAAGGTTGCTATGGAAATAGCTCTTGAAGCTCCAAATCGTGTGGATAAATTACTTGTAATTGATATAGCTCCTGTTGCTTATGAATGGGCGCTGCCTGATTACATTACTGCTTTAAAGAAAGTTGATGTTTCAAAGGTTGAAAAACGAAGTAATGTAGAGTTTCAACTAAAACAATATTTGCAGGATGAAGTTGTTGTCTCTTTTCTTTTAACAAATCTTCGAAAGACTTCTGATGGGGACTTTTACTGGCGGGTAAATCTTGATTCTATAATAGAGAATTTTACAAACGTAGGTGAAGCTTTACAAGCGGCTCGAGTATTTGATGGAGCAGTACTTTTCATTAAGGGTAGTGATTCTGATTTTATTAAGAACTCTTATCTTATGAGTATGAAAGAACTTTTTCCCTCATACAAGGTTTCTGTTGTAGAAGGCTCAGGGCACTGGGTGTCTTATGAGAAGCCTGAGGAATTTACACGTCTTGTGACAGACTTTCTATTATAAAAATGTTAAAATAATGAATGAGTAATTTTGAATATCAAGATATTTTTGAACTAACAGAAGATAAAACTGAATATCGTTTTCTTGGAAGCGAGCATATTAAAGTAAGTAATGTCGGAGACCGTTGTTTTGTTGAGGTTTCAAGAGAAGCTCTCTCAAAAATAGCGTATCAGGCAATTATAGATGTCTCCCACCTTCAAAGACGGTCTCATCTTGAGTGTCTTTCCAAAATTATTACGGCAGAAGATTCGTCAGACAATGATAAATATGTCGCAGAAACACTGCTTAAAAATGCTTCTATCGCAGCTGAAATGGAATATCCTGGCTGCCAGGATACTGGTACCGCAATTGTAATGGCTAAAAAAGGCCAAAATATCTATACAGGGATTAATGATGCGGCAGCTATATCTGAAGGTATTTGGCAGGCATATCAGGACGCTAATTTAAGATATTCCCAAACTGCTCCTATTTCCATGTATGAAGAAGTAAATACAAAGAATAATCTTCCAGCTCAGATTGATATCTCTGCTGTTAACGGAAGCCGTTATGAGTTCCTTTTTGTAACAAAAGGCGGAGGTTCTTCTAATAAAACATTTTTATTTCAGGAAACTAAAGCTTTATTGACTCCTGAAAAACTTATGCCTTTTCTAAAAGAAAAAATCGCATCCATTGGAACCTCGGCCTGTCCACCTTATCATCTTGCTGTTGTTATAGGCGGAACCTCTCCTGAAATGAATCTTAAGACAGTGAAGCTTGCTTCTGCTAAGTATTATGATGATCTGCCAGAGTCAGGTAATGGCTGCGGCAGGGCTTTTAGGGATAAAAACTTTGAAGCTGAGCTTTTGGATATGACAAAAAATCTTGGCATAGGCGCGCAATTTGGCGGTAAATATTTTTGTCATGATGTTCGAGTTATACGTCTTCCTCGGCATGGAGCTTCCTGTCCTGTCGGCCTTGGTGTCAGCTGTAGTGCTGATCGAAATATAAAGGCTAAAATTACAGAAGAGGGGCTTTTTCTCGAAAAACTTGAGACAAATCCGGCTCGATTTATTCAAAAAACTCAAAAATTGTCTTCTGTCAGAACTGTACAAATTGATCTTGATGAGGGGCTTAATAATTTAAGGCTCATTTTAAGCGGTTTGTCTGTTGGTACCAGAGTTATGTTGTCCGGAAATATAATTGTTGCGAGAGATATTGCTCATAACAAATTAAATGAGAGACTTTCTTCTGGAGAGGGGCTTCCTCAATATTTTAAAGATCATATCATATATTATGCGGGGCCGGCAAAAACTCCGGACGGTCGAGCTTCTGGATCTTTCGGTCCGACAACGGCTTCTCGAATGGATCCTTATGTTCCGGATTTTCAAAAGGCTGGCGCTTCGCTTGTTATGCTTGCTAAAGGTAATCGTTCTCAGATCGTTGTAGATTCATGTATGGAATACGGAGGTTTTTTTCTGGGGACAATAGGTGGCGCGGCTGCAATTGTTGGCCGTGATTGTATAAGTGAAGTAGAGCTTCTTGAATATCCTGAACTTGGAATGGAAGCCATCTATAAGATAAGAGTTAAAAACTTTCCCGCTTTTTTGGTTGTTGATGATAAGGGTAATGATTTTTATAAAATCATTAACGAACAAAAACAATCATAAAACATTCATAAAGTAAACAAAAAGCTTTACAAACAATCGTTGCTCTGTTAGTATTTTTTATATAATGAAAGTTTTAGATAACTTCTAAAACTTTCATTATATAGAGGCTTTTTAAAACCCAATCGGAATTTTAAAAAGGCTCTAAAAACTGCTTTTTGTAGCAGAATCTTTCATTGGAGTTTTAGGTGTCAGTAGGGCTTATTCCGGCAGGTCGGCGCGCGGGTATTCTTTCAGAAGTAAAAGAAAAGGGATTCGCAAGCGTTGAGGAATTATCTGATAAATTTGATGTCTCAGTAATTACTATAAGACGGGATCTTGATATTCTTGAAACCGAAGGTGAAATTGAGAGAACTCATGGCGGCGCTATATATTCGCATCAAATAAAAACTGAATCTTCTTATATAGAAAAGAATATGCAAAATCATGAGGTTAAAGCCGCAATTGGTTCTGCTGCCTCAAAACTTGTTGAACATGGCGAAACTGTTTTTGTTAACAGCGGCTCTACAACTTATCAAATAATAAAGCATCTTTTTAATATTCCTAAAATCAGAATTATTACAAATAATATTACTGCGGTACAAAATATTGATGCTCCATTAGATTGTGAGCTTATTTTTGTCGGTGGTCTGTACAGATTTAATTCTGGTTGTACTGTTGGTAATTTTGCTTATTCATTAATCGAAAAACTAAATGTTTCTAAAACATTTATTGGCGCTGACGGGATCAGTTTAAAAAATGGAATTACATCTCCTGTTGAAGAAGAGGCTGCTATCACAAGGAAAATGATAGAACACACTCTTGGCGATGTTATTGTTGCGGCAGACAGCTCAAAGGTCGGGCTTGTTTCCACTTTTTATACAGCTTCTCTTGAAAAAATTGATTATCTGGTAACTGACAGTAATTTTGATGAAACTTATAGACCTGATTTTGTGAAGTCAGGGATAAAAATAATAAAAGCAGAAAAATGAAAGAGTATATTAATTGGCATTTAATCTGTCAAAAAAATGACAGAAAAATATATAGAAGGAGTTAGATATGGCGTATCAGGATCAGTATAAAGAATGTGAATGGATAGAATTTGAAGTTCTTGAAAGCTTCATGAAAGACTGTCTTGTTAAAAGCGGTATTCCTGAAGATGACGCAAAGATTGTTTCAGACGTACTTATCGAATCAGATAAACGCGGAATAGATTCGCACGGAATAGGACGTTTGAAGCCTATTTATATAGATAGAATTGATTGGGGAATTC
>JAQQAK010000218.1 GCA_028527945.1 Spirochaetaceae bacterium | reverse complement strand
AGGCTATGCAGGAAATTGCTGAAAAGATTGACGTTATTGGAGAAATAGCCCGTCAAACTAATCTTCTTTCTTTAAACGCGGCAATTGAAGCTGCTCGAGCAGGAGAGCATGGAAAAGGCTTTGCTGTAGTTGCCTCAGAAGTTGGTAAGCTTGCCGCTGTTAGTCAGAAGGCTGCTGGAGAAATCTCAGATCTAACGGTTCAAAGTGTGGAAAAAGCTAATACTGCAGGCGAGCGAATTAATACGATAGTTCCTGATATTCAAAAAACAGCAGAGCTTGTTTTAGATATAAGTGCCTCAAGTGCTGAACAAAACTCGGGCGCAGAACAGATAAGCGCGGCTATGCAGGATCTTGATAGGATTGTACAACAAAATGCTGCTACAGCAGAGGAGGCTTCTGCGCTTTCAGAAGAGCTTACAGGACAGGCTGAGCAACTTCGGAATATGATAGGATATTTTAAGCTTGAAGATAAGGGTTCCCAAACTGATGGTCATACAGGGGAGCCTATACATAAAGAAGATAGCCGCAAGTCTCATTCAGGGCAAACAAAGGCCCGTTCTAAGAAGCAATCTTATATTCCCGCTCCAGAGTCATATTCTCTTGAAAATGATAAGGATGATGTTCTTGATTCAGATTTTATTGAGTTCTAACTTATAAAAGAAGAGTTCAATATGTTATAAAACCCTTTTTTTTAATCTCAAAACCGAATATACTTTCATTCGGAATAATATATGAATAATGGTTTTGGAAGTGCTTTAGACTCTTTTTTTAGTTTTGAAAGAGATGGTCGTGAATTTGTAGCAATACCAACAAGCCTTGATAGCAAGGATTTAAAAAATATTAATGTCGCAAAACTTAAATCGCGTGAAGGTTTTATAGTTGATAGTTCTTCTGTTCATCCATGGATTATCGAAGGTTTTACAGAAAAAGATGGTTCTGTTTATTTTTATGGAGCTTACAGGAGCTTGTCTTTTATTACTGAAGAAGATATAGATTTTGATTTTTTAAATCTTTTAATAAAATCATTTAAAGATCTGAAGTCAGAAGGCTATAAAACTGAGGTTTTCAGCTTTAATACTATATTTTTAACAGAAGACAAAAAGCTACTGTTTTTACCTGATACAGCATCAAATTATATAACTATGTATACAGCGGAGGCTGAGCGTCTTTCTTTAATATATCCATGGAATAGTTTTCAGTTTGATGGAGACTCAGAAGCTGCTTTTATTATTGCTTCTCTTATATATAGATTTATATGTGGAGAACCTGCTTTTTCCGGGGAAAGTTTTGAGGTTATTCAACGTCTGATAAAACAGAAAAATTATAGATCTCCTCTAATAAAGGAGCCAAGGCTTCTTTCAGATTTGGCCATCCTTTTGGATAAATCTTTCAATGGTGAAGCTAATATTTCTGAATGGGAGAAGTTATTTAATTCTTTATCATCTCAAACTTTTACAGACAGTTCTATAACAGAAACTGAGGCAGAAAAAATAAAACTTTCCGAAGAGCGTAAATATTACCGGTTAAATAAAAGAAATAAAACCAAAGAGTTTCTTGTGTGGCATAAGACAAAGATAATAATTATAGCTATTAGTGTCGCTTTCGCGTCTGCCTTTATTATTCCTGTGGTCTCCAGAGCCTTGGCTCCTCCTGTAACTGTCGGAATGACTCCAGTAGAAGTTGTCAATTTATATTATGAGAGTTTTAATACGGTTGAAAGTGAGAAAATGACTGATTGTGTTATAAAAAAAGTTGGTAAAGATGATATCAGGCAGGTGAATACAATAACTGTTATAACTCGTGCCAGAATGGCTTATGAAGGGAGTTCCAGTTTAGTCTCTTTTGATGATTGGAATGGAGATGGGCGTCCAGAGCTTTCTTATGGAGCGCTTCTTTGGGGAATTAATGTAACCAAGGTTGAAAAACTTAAAAACTCTGATAGTTTTGCTGTGTATTATGAAAAGTGGATTTCTTCAGAACCCGAAGATGAAGATTTAGAATCAGAAAGGCCACCTATTATTGAGTCAATAAAATTGAAAGATATTGTTCACCTAAGTCCAAAAAAAGATTATTGGGTGATAGATGATATAGAAAGAATGGAGGAAGAGTAGTGATTTCATTTCTTATAAAGAAATCTTTTTTTGATGCTTGGGATCATTTGTTTGGAATTATTTTGATGAATATAGGTTTCATCTTATGTTTGGGGCTAATGATTTTTCTTCCTTCTCTTGTGGAAGGTTCTTCCACTTTATTGATGGCTATTTGCCTTATTCCAGGTTTTTTTATTGGACATATTTTTGCTGGAATTGCTTCAGTCTTGCTTCTTGAGGTTTCTGATTATAAATCAATAAGTTGGAATCAGCTTAAGAATGGTTTGTTTAAAACTTGGAAGGTTTCAATTTTTGTTGGTTTTATAAATAGTTTGTTCCTTCTTGCTGTTATAATTGGAATTCCGTTTTATTTATCTATGGGAAGCTTTGTTGGTCTTGCAGGAGCCTCGGTCATTTTCTGGGTTGCTATATTCTGGTTGTCACTTGTTCAGTATTTTTTTCCTATTCTGATAAGGATGGATGGCGGTATAAAAGTTAGTCTAAAGAAATCCGCTTTGGTTGCCTTGGATAATCCAGGTTTTTCTTTGTTCACTTTATTGTTTTCTATAATTTTGTTTTTACTTTCGGCTGTTCTTGTTTTTTTGCTGCCTGGAGTTGGGGCGGTTTTATTGTTTCAGCAAGACGCTTTTAAATTACGTTTGTATAAATATGACTGGCTTGAAGAGCATCCTGAACTAAAAGGTGAAAAAATTCCTTGGACAGAACTTCTTGAAGAGGATAAAGAAAATATTGGACCCCGATCTTTACGAGGAATGATTTTTCCCTGGAAGGATTGAGGAAATGATAGTATACTATATATAATATAATTTATATATGGAGGCTATTATGAAAAAATTAAGTTTATTATTAATATTTTTATTATTTATGTCTTTTTCCGTATCGGCCATAGAGCAGGGAGATTTTTCTATAGGAGTATCTTTTGCTGCCGGAGGCCGTTATGATAATGTTAGAATGTGTGTTGCTTCTCCTGCTGGATTTCCTGGAGGCTTTGCAATGGAGCCTGCTGGTCTGGTTTTAGAATATGGAGTAACAGATAATTTTGGAATAGGCGCTTACATTCCGCTTGGGCGTCCTTTAATTTTTGCGTTAAACACTCAGATGCTTCAATTTTTACCTGAGCTGGTTTTTAGTATTCATGTACCAATAACAGATACTTTAGATTTTGTTCTTCACCCTGCATTGGGCGCAAGCCTCCACTATGGACCAGATTATCTTTCAGATGCTGATAACAGAGGTGAAGACTTCTTTGCTGCAGGCCCACGTGTAAGTCTTTTAGGAGGAGTTGAAATCAAACACTCTTCAGGTCAGGAATTTGTGTTTGGGTTAAAACCCTATTTTGAATATCTATTTTCTGATTATAGAAGCGGTTATGTTATTGGTGGAGAGTTTGATTTTCAGTACAGGTATAATATTAAATCAGATGCATAGAGGCTCTTTAAAACCCAACCGGGGTTTTAAAAGAGGTTCTATGGTTTGATTTTTCACAAAGTCTAAAGCTTCTGAATTAAAATTAGATTATGTGTATTCACCAGCTAATTTATATTAGCTGGTGTTTTTTCTTTTCCGAATGGTTTTGTCCATTTTACCAATACCGGGGTTATTATTAAATCTGCAGCAAGAGCTGTTATAACTCCTACCATTGTAAGAAGCCCCATATTTACCATGCTGTGAACTCTGGAAAAGATAAATATGAAAAAAGTAACACTTAATATAAAAGTTGTTTGAACTACAGATTTTCCAACTGCTCGAAAAGTTTCTGATAGGGCGGTTTTATATGAACCGCTTCTTGTGAAAACTGTTTTAATATGTGTAATCAAATGAATTGTATCATCTACAGCAAGGCCTAAAAGCATTGGGGCTATTGTCATTGTTACGAATTCTAACTCAATTCCTGCAAATCCCATAATTCCACCAACAAGTATTACCGGAGTTATATTAGGTATCATTGCAATAAGTCCCAGCTTTATGCTTCTGAAAGCAATAATAAGTATTAATGCTATTGCGGCAAGAGCTGTTCCTACAGAGACAATTAAACCTTTCGTTACATATTGGTTCATTGCTGCGGTTTGAATAACTGAACCAGACAAGAGTACTTCTCTTCCTGGATATTGAGTTTCAGGGAATAATTGCTCTATTTCATTTTCAACTTCTGCAACATGTTTGGAAAGATCTGCGGAAGAAAATTCTGTTACTTGTACGGTAATGCGTAAGCCTGTTTTGTCTTTATTCAGCCATGAAGAAAGATCACTTCCCTGCATACGTGAATATAAGTTTACTAATCCTCGAAGTTTTGCATTGGTTTCTGGTAGCTTATATTGAGATTCAATATCATTATTCATAATGCGGTTAAATTCTTTGAGGCTTCCGGTTATTCCCCTGACATTTTTTATAAATGGATAGGCTTCAATAAATTCAGAAAGTTCATCGATTTTTTCCATTGTTTCTATATTTAAAGCTTGGTTTTTGTCTTTAAATAAGATTGCTACATCGTATGAATAAGTAAAGCCAATTTCGGTTTGGCTAATATGAAGCTGATCTTTTGTATGGGGTAGTTTTGTTCCCATCATTTTATTGGTGTTTAAATTTACATAGACTTTTGTTGCTCCAAAAATGGATATAGCAATAATTAGAGTCGCAATAGGAATTGTTTTTTTACCATTCCGTGTGAAAAAATTACCCATTCTTTCATAGAAGTCATCATTATTTTTATCAGAAATTATTTTTTCAGGTTTTGTATCTGTGCCAAAAGAAAGAATAGCACAGAAGAAAAACATTATTAAAATATATACACAAAATATTCCGGCAGAAGAGACCAATCCTACCCATTTAATTGGATATATGGGGACAAAGTAA
>JAQQAK010000217.1 GCA_028527945.1 Spirochaetaceae bacterium | reverse complement strand
GTACTTTTATTTGCTACAATACTTTATATACTTTTCAGTGGTAAGGTTAATATTCTTATTAATCCTCTTTATAAAAAATTTCTCATTATCTCTGAATTTATTCTTGCAATTTTTATTTTTTTCGCATTTTTAGAATTTTTTAAAGGCCATCACTCTGAAAAACCCGGTATAGGCTGGATTTTGATTATAGCCATATGCCTGCTTGTTCTATTATCTTCATATAAAGCCTACCAAATTAATTCATCACGCGTAAAAACGGTACAATTAAGCAGCAATTCAGCTAAAAAATCTTTTACCTCAACAAAAAGCAAAGATGAAGATATACCGGTTACAGATCATCTAATCATTAATGATAAGGACTTTATAAAAACACTAACGGATATCTATGATTTTCCGGATAAATACGATGGAAAAGAAATAACAATTAAAGGATTTGTTGTTTACTCGAACTATCTTGGAAAAGATTATTTTATAATTGCCAGAATGGCTATGTACTGCTGCGCAGCTGATGCCGAGGTAACAGGCCTAGCCTGTGATACAACCAGTAAAGACTGGGACATAGACAGAAATAAATGGTACAGCATAACAGGAACAATCTCTAAAAAAGAGTTGACTCTTGCCGGAGGGAAAAGCATCTACCCTGTTATACAGCCAACTTCAATTAATGAGATAGAGCCTCTGGATTCTCCATATGTGTATCCATTTTTTTAACACTGGATACCACCTTTTTATGAGAAAATCAATTAAATAATTGTAAAAACTTAATCAACTAATTGACTTAGCCTTTACTAATAAATACAATCAATGCCTATGATTACTGAAGATTTTAAGCCCTTTGAAAAGACTTTTTCTATCCATGATGTAATGGAAATAATTGTTATAATACTTAATACTCGAGATCCATATACTTATGAACACTCATGGAGAGTATCAGCTCTTAGCGAAGCAATAATTAGCAACATGCAGATAGATGAAAAATGGAAAGAGATTATTCATTTGGCAGCACATTTACACGATGTTGGTAAAATTGGTGTCGCTGACATGATTCTGAATAAGCCGGACAAACTTACCAACAGTGAATTTGAAAAGATGAAAGATCATTCTGAAATTGGGTTTAAAATTGTTAACTCAATTCCTCAGCTTAGCGAGATTGCTCTTTATGTCCGCTATCATCACGAAAGATGGGACGGCCGGGGCTACCCTTGCGGCCTTGCCGGAGCCGATATACCTTTTGGAGCAAGGGTAATTGCTGTTGCCGATACCTTTGACGCAATATCATCTGACAGGCCATATAAAACAGGCAAAAGCTATGAAGAGGCTTTTAGCGAAATAGAAAGAGTAAGAGGGACTCAGCTTTGTCCTGAAATAGTAGATGTATTTCTTAATATGAAAGATGAGATTCCAGGAATACTAGCTGAAGTTAACAAAGAAATTGCGCAGAAAATAATAATTTAGCCTTCTACAAGTTCTTTTAAATTATTCGGTTTTTATAGATAATGCATCTCACCCTATCTCCTGGATTCAACATCTGTTCAGATCGGGTTTGAACACGCAGCAAATATCCCAAAACCATAACTGAATAAACATTAAATGAGCCCTTATAAATTCTTGCCAAGACTTCACCTTCAAGACCTTCATTTTCATTATCCGAAAACCTGATATTCTCAGGCCTTATTACACAACAGCAGTCTCCATCCTTAAACGAAGCACTGTTAATTTGAACCTTAAAACCTTCTCCCGCGTCAAAAAAACTATTCCCACCAGAAGAAACACACCTCCCCTTCATAATATTATTTGAGCCCACAAAATTAGCGACAAAATTATTTGAAGGTTTATTATAAATTTCTTCTGGAGTACCTGTTTGAATAATCTGGCCATCGCTCATTACAGCCACTCTGTCACTCATCGCAAGAGCCTCTGACTGATCATGAGTAACATGAACAGTGGTTAAACATAGTTTTTTCTGGATAGAGCGTATTTCATACTGCATCTCTTCTCTCAATTTTGCATCCAGATTAGACATAGGCTCATCAAGTAAAAGAAGCCTCGGCTGCATAATCAGAGCACGTCCAAGCGCTACCCTCTGCTGTTCTCCTCCAGAAAGCTTTGAAGGATACCTGTTTCTTTGTTTTTCAAGTTTTATGAGCCGAAGAATCTTCTCAGTCTCGGATTTGATTATTTTTTTATCAAGTTTTCTAATTTTTAGAGGATATGAAATATTCTTCTCAACAGTCATATGCGGCCATAATGCGTAATTCTGAAAAACAAGGCCTATATCACGCTTTTCAGGAGGAACAAAGATACGCTCTCCATCAAGATTTAAAGTCTCACCATTTAAAATGATACTGCCTAGAGACGGAGCTGTTATACCTGCAATAATTGATAAAAGAGTACTTTTTCCGCATCCACTTGGTCCCAAAATAGTTAGAAGCTCACCATTCTCAAGGCAAAGATTTACTCTGTCAACTGCTGTAAAAGTTCCATATTTTTTAGTAATTCCATTAAGTTCAAGCTTACTCAAAACTTTTTACCACCTAAAGTTCTTAAAATTTTATTTCCTGTTAATATTATAAAAACCAAAACAACTGCTATTGCGGAAGTCATTTCCAAACCATAAGACTGAGACTGCATCCCAAAAAGAAGAACACCAACTGTTTCATTACCTGAAGAATAAAGCATAAGAGAAATTGGAATTTCTCTTAAAGCAATCATCATACAAACTGTTACACCTGATATTATTCCAGGAATGAGCAGAGGCAAATTAACTGTAAAAAACGCTTTATGCCGACTGGCACCTGAAATTCTTGCCGCGTCAAAACTGCGTTGATCTGCTGTCATAAGAAGAGCTGTAATTTGTTTCATAACAATTGGAGTAAATAAAACCATGTAAGTAATGATAATGCACCATACTGAGCCATATATTCGCAGAGGAGGTTTATTCCAGGCGTATATAGCAGCTACTGCCAATACAGTATTTGGAATAGCCATAGGCCAAAGAGCAGCAGTTTCTATAATCCTGCCGGAAATGCTTTTTTTATTTTTTGCCAGAATTGCGGCAGAACCGCCAATAATTACAGCAAAAATAGCCGCGCACAAACCATAAGTTATACTGTTTAAAAAAGCTCTTGAAGCAATATTAGTCCCTGTAAAAAGCTGAATGTAATTATTAAATGTCAAATACTCCAACTTCACAGGAAGCCCCCATCTTAACAGAAAAGAAGAGACAATCATGGCCAATAGAGGAATAGCACAGGCCATAATAAAAAAAAGTAAAACTAATAACTTTGCGGCAAAAGATTTCTTTGATGAAGACACCTTTCTCTTTTCAGCATTAAAACAAACATCCCTATTGTGCTGCTTTAGTACCAACAAATGCAAAAGATGTAAAACCGTTGATACAGTAACCAGTATTATTGACAACCTTGCAGCCTCACTGCTATCAAGGCGGCTTAGCGCGGAATAAATCCCTGTAGGAATAAACTCTATGCCAACAGGAAGACAAAGAAGCGCTGGGACAGAAAAGTTTGCCATTGTTCTTGAAAAAACAAGAAGGCCTGTTGAAACAATATTAGGAAGAATCAATGGCAAAACTATGCCGCTAAAAGTTCTGAAAGAAGAAGCACCAAAAGAATGCGCAGCTTGTTCATACTGAACCGGAATTGTTTCAATTCCATTTCTGATAGACATATACATTAAAGGATAGAGATGCAATGTCATAACAACAGCAGCTGCTAATATTGAATACGGATTAGAATGATAGTTAGAATTTGAAAAAAATAAATGAACAATTCTCTCAAAATATCCATTACGACCAAAAATCTGAACCCAGGCTAGCGCCAGAATATATGGAGGAATTGCAAAAGAAATAATAATTCCTTTATCAATCATATTACGAAGTTCCGGAGTAAGCCTTACTGCCGCAAAAGCAAGAGCTCCTCCTATTACAGAAGTTAAAATAAAAACAATCAATCCTATTTGAAGAGAATTTAAAAGCGGAGTAAAACGATTTATAGAAAAACTCCAACCAGAGCCACCTTTAAAAAACAATAATAGTGGAGGATAAATATAAAAAATAAAAAGAATAATCCCGAGAAGCAAAGCAGCTCCCCGGAATTGAAGTTTATTTAAAAAACTTTTTGAATTCAGCATTTATAGATTCTTGAGAGGCGCTCAGACTTGTCCAGTCTGGCTCTATAGTTTCTATTTCAGCTGGAATTCCAGCAGGATTTACAACATCATTTCTGACACTTATAAAACCAAAGTTGTTCATAATAGTCTGAGCATCTTTTGATATTAGAAAATCCATAAAATTTTCAGCTATCTCTTCATTTACTTCTGGACGAGATTCATTCTTGCTAATAGCCGCAGGTCTGCATATAGCAATAGCCCCCTCTTTCGGCCAGGTAATTGCAAGAGGTGTGGGATATCCATCTTTTTTTGCTTTCTTTTGAAGCCTTAAAACGGCATCATGTGGTGCAATTCCGGCTAAATACTCACCTTCCTGTATTTTAGAAGGAACATCGCTGTTCTTTTTTGTTAAAAACAGGCCATTTGAACATAAAGCCCTGTGAAAAGAGCCTTCATAACCCTCAAGTTCCCACAAACCAGCAATGAGAGCAAGAGCAGTTGAAGACATTGCCGGATCAGCATGGCAAATATTATTCTTATACTCCGGTTTTAAAAGATCATGATATGCTATTGGAGCCTCAGAAACCTTATCTTTATTATAAATAACAACACCGTATCTTTTGCTTATGTAAGTATAAGCTGAATCAGTTTTCAATTCAGGTCTTAAATTTTCAACACCTTTTGGCGTATAGTCTTCAAGGACGCCATGTTCTTCAAGCGCAATATATATGAGAGGATCTGATCCCCAAAATACATCAGCGTTAATCTGTCCAGCTTCCATTTCAGCCCAAAGTCTTTGTCGTAATGGACCACAACCCATTTGAACAAAGTCAAGAACATCACCATTATCTGCTTCAAAACTGCCCTCTAACTTTTTAAGCATTTCAGCAGGACCTGATAAATAAACAGTAATACGACCTTCTTTACCTGTATATGATGATAAGGAAGAGACTTCACTGGAAGATTGTTCAGAAGCAGATTTTTCTTGCTGCCCGGACGCATAAAGGCCGCCAGTTAAGGCGGCTAAAATTATTAAAATACATAATTTTTTATTCATATTTTTAAAGGTCCTATTACTTGATAGACTCTACCCAGGCATCTACACGTTCAACAGTCATTTCGCTTTGATTATCTTCATCAATAACAAGACCAATAAAATCTCCATCTACAACAGCTTTAGAACTATCAAATTCATAACCTTCTGTTGAAGTTTTTCCAACAACTTTAGCTGCAGAATCATCAATTGCTTCGTAAAGAAGCCCAATAGCATCAACAAATGTATCAGCATACATTTGAGAGTCACCACAGCCAAAAAAGCCAACCTTTTTTCCTGAAAGATCAGCTTCTTTAAGCGTATCGATTCCTGAATCCCAATCATCCTGAAGATCTCCGCATCCCCAGGTAGAAGAACCAAGAAGTACAGTATCAAATTTTTGAATAATATCAGCTGATAATTCAGAAACATTAATTAATTCTGAGTCACCAAGTTTGTCAGCAATCATTTTTGCGACATTTTCTGTATTGCCCGTGGAAGAGCCGTAAATTATACCAGTCATATAAATCTCCTTATATCAAACAGCTTTAAGTTTTTGCTGTTTATTTATTATTCCAAGATAACGTTTGCAATGAACTTCCATATCATAGCCAAGCATGGCACCAAGTATGAAATCCTGTTCTAAAGTCAGATTCCTGAGATCCAGATCCGGAAAAGTTTGAAGGACACTAATACAATAATCAGCACCAAAAAAGACATTAATTTTCTCAGGATTTACATCTTTTATTATGTATGAAATACCTCTATTTTTTAATTTTGCGATAATGGCATCACGGTATTCTGATTTTGTTGTATGTAATACCAGCCGCCTAAGACCTCTATCATATTCGTATAGATGGTGGGAAAAAACATTCATAGCACCTCCAAGTTAATTTGCCTTAACTTTTTACCACACACATATAATATTAGCCTCCCCTAACATTGTCAACAACAAGACATAAAAAAAAGCACGGAAAAACCGTGCTTTATATGGAAATATACCTAAATCAGAATTGAGAAACTCTATTCACATTGAATTTTTCCAGGATTTCTATTCCATGCTGAACATCTTCTACCTTAAAAATAATAACAGCTTTTTCTGTAGCATTTTGCAAAGAAGAATAAAGGTATTCAATATTTACATTATTTTCTTCAAAAAGCCTCATTACTCCGGCAAGCCCTCCAGGATGATCATGCACTTCAACTCCGAGTACCAGAGTCTTTCTTGCTGTAAAACCATTATCTTCAAGCAGCTTTGCTGCTTCATCAGGCTTATCAAGAATCATTCTTAGTATTCCAAAATCAGCGGTATCTGCAATACTAATAGCTCTGAGATTAATTCCTGAATTACTTATTATAGAACTTACCTCAGCAAGCCTACCTGATTTATTTTCCAAAAAAACTGAAATTTGCTTTAATGCCATTTTGTTCTCCTGATCTTATAGCTTTCTTTTATCAATAACACGCTTGGCCTTACCGGTACTTCGCTCAATAGACTTGGGTTCAACAAGCTTAATTTTTGCGTTTATGCCAAGACGGCTCTTCATTTCGTGACCAATCCTATTGTGCAATCCTTCCATCTTTTTTGTTTCATCAAAGAAAAACTCATCTTTTACTTCAACCCATACCTCAACCTCATCAAGATGAGTTTGCCCTCTATCTACAAGTATCTGATAATGCGGTTGAGTTTCTTCCATCTGTACCAGTATTTCTTCAATCTGGGTAGGAAATACATTAACCCCACGAATAATAAGCATATCGTCAGTTCTACCCATTAAGCGATGCATTTTTACAGTTGTTCGGCCACAAGCGCATTTACCTCTTGTAAGATAGGTTATATCACGTGTCCTGTAACGTAGAATAGGTGTGCCCTCTTTTGTAAGTGTTGTAAAAACAAGCTCACCCTTCTCTCCATCAGGCAGAACCTCACCGGTATCTGGGTTAATAATTTCCGGGTAAAAGAGGTCTTCGTTTATATGAAGCCCGTCTTTACATTCACACTCATTAGCAACTCCTGGACCGGTAATCTCAGTTAAGCCATAAATATCAAAGGCATTAAGAGCGAGAGTAGCTTCCATCTCCTTTCGCATTTCCTCCGTCCAGGGCTCAGCGCCAAAAACACCGGCTCTAAGTTTCATATCCTTCATTGAAATACCATGATCAGCGGCAAATTCAGCAATATAAAGTGAATATGAAGGAGTACAGGTCAAGATTGTTGTACCAAAATCTTTCATAACCTTCAACTGGCGTTCTGTATTTCCTCCGGAAATTGGAATTATGTTGGCACCAATTGCGGCGGCTCCATGATGGACTCCAATTCCGCCTGTAAAAAGTCCATATCCATAAGCATTCTGAATTACATCATTCTTTCCTACTCCGGACATAGTTAGGCTTCTGGCCATTGCTTCAGACCAGATATCAATATCTTTCTGAGTATACGCGTCTACAACTGGGGTTCCAGTTGTTCCTGAAGATTGATGAATCTCTACTATATTAGTTTCATCTGTAGCTAATAAACCATATGGATAAGTTTCTCGAAGATCATTTTTTGTTGTAAATGGTAATTTTGATATATCTTTTAAACTTTGTATATCAGCAGGTTTAATTCCAAGCTCATCAAATTTATTTCGATAAAACTCAACCTTCGTGTAAAGAGTTTCAGCAAGTCTTACAAGACTTTCAAGCTGTTTTGCCTCACGTTCAGGCTGAGACATACATTCATTTTTTTCATTCCAGATCATCAATAGCTCCAATATTAAGACATTTTCCGCATTTAACAGATTCTATCTTATTCCCGAAGTTGGTTATTTTCAACAAAAAAATTGAACCGTTTTATGTGAAAGCAAACTCGACAGTTACTGCTAAAAATCATATAATCCGGCTTATGGATAGAGTTTTTATAATTGGAATATGCGGCGGTTCAGGCTCAGGCAAAACAACTATAGTCCGCAAAATTGAAGAAATTGTTTCAGAATTTGCCTTTGTCCCACAGGACAATTATTACAAATCAGCATCGTACATAAATAACAAAAATATTACAGATTTCAACTTCGACCACCCAGAGGCCTTTGATTCAGACCTTCTTTTTGAACAGCTTTCAACCTTAAAAAGTGGAAAAGAAGTTGATATGCCTCAATATGATTTTGTTCATCATTGCAGATCAGATAAAACAATAAGAGTTAAGCCAAAAAACGTAATTATTTATGAAGGTATAATGATATACTCTGATAAACGCATCAGAGAATTGGTAGACTTGAAACTTTATGTAGATACACCGCCAGATGTCAGATTTATCCGAAGAATGAAACGTGACATTAAAGAACGAGGAAGAACTGTTGATTCAGTTGTAAAGCAATATATGGATGTTGTACGCCCTGGACATATGGAGTTTATTGAGCCGACAAAAGCTTATGCTGATCTTATAATTCCTGAAGGTGGCTATAATCAGGTGGCACTTGAAGTTCTAGCCTGCTTTATAAACAATACATTAACAACAAAATGAGTGATTTAACGTTTTTCGCTACCTGCCCGGTTTATCTTGAAGAACTATTAAAAGATGAACTTGAATCGTTCGGTGCAGCAAACACAAGTATATCTCATGGCGGATTATCTTTTTCCGGAACTTTAGAAACAGCCTACAAGGCTTGTTTATGGTCAAGAATAGCAAACCGTATTTTGCTGCCTCTGGTCTCTTTTGAAGCTGCAAAAACAGATGATATAAAACAGGCGGCCGAAGACTTTGACTGGGAAAAACATTATTCACTTGATTCCACCT
>JAQQAK010000216.1 GCA_028527945.1 Spirochaetaceae bacterium | reverse complement strand
CTGTATTCAATTCCTTCTTCATTCTTTTGTTCGATAAGACCGTCTGTCATCATAAAAAAACAGTCGCCTTTTTCCATAAGAATGTTAAAGGTGTTTACTTCAACTTCTTCTGTAATTCCAAGAGGAATATTCCCTTTTGCTCCACATGGTTTGGTTGGTTTGCCATTTTTATAAAGAACATAATGCTTGTGTCCCATATCAGCTATTTTTAACTGACCAGTTAACTCGTTAAAAAGAAGAAACATTCCTGTTACAAATTTATCGCCAGCAAAGCTCTTTGTTAATTGCCTGTTTAGATCTTCTACAAGTGTTTCTATAGAATTGCCCAGAGTATATGTATTCATAAAACCTGAAAGAAGAGAACTTAAAAGTGATGCTGCCATTCCCTTGCCTGATACATCGCAGAGAACTATAAGGTATTCTGAGTCAGAGAATTTTTTGAATGAATAAAAGTCTCCGCCAATGCCTTTTGCCATAACAGAGCTAGCGCAAAGTGAAAAATCCGGCCTGTTTAAAGAATCTTCTTCTTTTACAATTCGTGTTTGAATCTTTCTTGATAGAGCTATATCCTGTCTTGTTATCTCAGCAAGAAATACAAGCATATCTTTTCCAGAGAAAATTCCACAGAACTCTTCTTTGTCATTAACAAGAAGAAAGTAATGGGTTGTGTACGAGTTTACAAGTTCTTCAAGTCCATCAGAGACCGTAAAGATATTTTCATTAGCATTAAATCTTTGAACTTCTTTAACAAGGCTTTCTGCTGTTTTTTTACGTAGAACCTCTCGTCCAAAAGGCTTGCTTAAAAGGCTGAATAAGTCTTTACGGGTAACTATTCCGAGGGCTTTTTCGCTTTGATCAATTACCCCAATTGCTTGTATTTCTTCTTTTTCTTCAAGATGCTCTGCAAGATCTATGATATTTGTAGAAGCATCTGTATAAAAGAAGATTGTTGTAATCTTGGCAATGCTGTTACCATGAACTTTTGGCGGTTGTATTTCTTTCAGAACAGAACATTCCGCTAAGGTTATGTTCTTGTTAGCCATTTGCAGCCTTCTTGTGATTTAATAATGATTCAAGACCTTCTCTATAGGTTTTGGCTCTTGGAAAAAAATCAATCAGGTTTGTTAATTGGAGTACATGTAAAACTTCTCCCCCAACTCCACTAAGAACAAAACCTAACTGTTCTTTTTTTGCTTTTGAATTAAGTTTTAAAAGTAGTCCTATCCCACTTGAATCAATATAGCTGATTCTTCCAAGATCCAAAATTAATGAATCAACGCCTTTATCAACAAGTGTTGTAAAAGCTGTTTCCAGTTTTGGGGCATTGTAAAGATCCAGCTCTCCCTCAATGAAGATGATATAGATTCCATGAAATCTTTTAAGTTTTATTTCCATATTGGAAGATATTAATACGGGAATGTTAGGCTTTGTTTAATTTCAAGCGGTTCTTTGTTTGTATTCCATTTGTTTTCTGTGAAAGAAATGCTAGTGTCAGGTGTTACATCGCTGTCTGATTTTCCAAGAAGTTTTATTGAGTCAAAAATATAGTCAAGCCTATCACTTCTGAGAACAACCCTGTAAATATGTGGTTGAGTTTCTAAATGATTAGGTGAGTATGCCGGATCAAATAAAAATCTGTTGCTGACTCTTGAATCAAACCAGTGTATTAGAGAAATTTTTTCTGATGTTATTTCGATTCCGGTTATACCACGTTTACCAATTGTGCAACCAGTATTGAATAAACAAGGAACTGCTATTCCCTTACTGTACATTAAAGATGCTGGTTCATTATGTGGTTTTGTTTTAATACATTCATCATATTTATTTTTTAATTCTTTAATCTGCCTGGCAATTACAGTTTGTTTCTCACTATCTGCTGTTCTAAAAGATCTTAAAAGAGTTTCTATTGTGAAATGAAGTGAATCTGCCCGAGACATGGATTCAAATAAAGGTCTGTGAGTGTGACCAATTATTGAAACTATTTTATTTTTTCTTGAAAAATTATATGAACGGTTCTCAACACGCATCTTCTTCATATAATTTGATTTTTTTGAAAAATTCTTTATGCCCAGAGGATTCACTATATATCTTAAAAGAATAGTATTTAATTTATTAAGGTATTTATAATAGATAGAAGCCTGGTGCCCATGAAAAATGAACATTGGCGGCTGATTTTTTTGTGTAAAAAGTTTTATCGCTTGCTCTTCATTATATTTTTTATCATTTTCTTCGTGTAGTATGCTATCATCATGATTACCTGTTATTTTTGTTAACCTTCCAGTTTTGTCAAACTTGTCAAAAACATTATATATATCAGGCCATGTTTTATGAATTGATGACATTGTGAATTTTTGCAGTTCTTCAATGTCTCCATTTAGAATTAGATTGTAATTTTTCTTATAATATTCATCCAAGGCAAATTTTAAGACTTCCGCGTTTTTTTTAAAGTCATCATTCTTTTTGCCATTTCCCATATGAAGATCGCTGAAGATAATTATGGGGCTGTCTTTTTGGGCATGGACTTCTCTTGCTGAATCAT
>JAQQAK010000215.1 GCA_028527945.1 Spirochaetaceae bacterium | reverse complement strand
GAGTTCTACAAGAAAAAGAGAAAAACATTTCAGTTTGGACGGTTTAGCCGTTTTGACAGCCGTTACGATAATATAAAAGAATTTCAGGTTACAGATATTGAAGAAGGCTCTGCAAACAATGCTGTATATGGGTTTTTTCAGACAATCGCTAAAGCGAGTCCTTCATTTGATATAGTAAAACTTAAAAATCTTGACGCAGAATGTCTTTATACAATGGAGACTCTTGCTCAGAGTATTGATATAAGAGAGTTTGGCAGTCTTATAAAACATGTTTCTCCGGTAAAGCTTAATCCTAACGGAATTATTATGAATGAGGCTGGAAAGCATTATCGTCTTCCGGCTTGTGTTGAAAGTTACACTGCTTATGGAAGTATGCTTGAAGGCGGAATCAGGCTCAATCAACGATATGCCGGAACCGCTTATAATGACAAAATTAGGCTTTTATCTGATTTTGGTTCTGAACTCTATATCATAGAAAAGACTGAGTGAAAAACTTTCCTTTACTTTTTAGATGAAGCAATCTTGTTATTTGGGGAAAATTATTCGGTTGTTTAAAAGAGGTTTTGAAAGAAAAAGTTTATAACTTGAAGCAATTAAAGTTTTGAAATTATAACCAAGGTTACTATTCTGGTAAATTGTCTTTGGAAAGGGGTTTTACTTTTGGCCTTCGTGGTTTTCTTTTAGGAATCATACTACGCATTGCTTCAAGTTTTCCAAAACACAATAATCTGTCATTAGCCTCGAGTATACGGAGGTCTTTGGGGTTTGGGACGACCTCTGTTCCATGGTGAAGAGTTAAAACTGTAATATCATTTTCTCTCAGCCCTGAATCTCTCAGGGTTGTTCCAATAAGATGGCTGTCTTCCTTTACCAAAAGTTCTGCTACACCGTAACCAGTACTTACGGTTAAGCGCTGTCGTACATCAAGTTCTGGAAACGCAACCTGATTTGATATGTAATCAATTATTGATCCGGCTATATCAAGCTTGGAAGCTTTTTCAATCCCTTCAAGCCCTGGCGATGAGTTTATCTCTATTACAAGTGGGCCATCTTTACCTTCAAGCATATCGACTCCAGCCACTTTTAGTCCCATTATTTGAGCTGACCTTATTGCTGCCTGCTCAAACTCTTTTGGTAGTGTTATAGACTTTGCTTCGGCTCCTCTATGGCAGTTTGAGCGGAACTCATCACCCTGTGCTGTCCTTCTCATTGCAGCAACAACTCTGTCTCCTACAACAAATGCTCTTATGTCACGGCCTTTGCTTTCAGAAATAAAATTCTGTATAAGAACATTTTGATTAGTGCTGTGCAGGGTTTCTATAATTGATTCGGCAACTTTTTGATCTGGTGCTAGAATTACACCTATACCTTGGGTTCCTTCCAGAAGTTTTATAATTACAGGAGCGCCTCCTACTCTTTCTATCGCTGCTTTTACATCTTTTCGATCTCTTACAAATGTTGTTGCGGGAATTCCTATATCATGCCTTGAGAGTATTTGTGTTGCTCTTAGTTTGTCTCTTGAATTAAGTATTCCGTTTGAGGTGTTTGGTGTATAGATATCCATTTGTTCAAATTGTCTGACAACGGCTGTGCCAAAGTATGTTATTGATGCTCCTATCCGGGGAATTATTGCATCATAATCCTGAATAGGTTCTCCTCTATATTGCAAATCCGGTTCATTACTTGAGAAGTCAATGGCACATCGCATAGTATTTATAATATTGCATTCATGACCACGTTCTTTTGCGGCTATTTTAAGTCTTTGTGTGCTATATGATTTTGGCGCACATGAAAGAATCGCAAGATTCATTTGCAGCTGCTCCTATTATTTGATTTGATAATGTTTTTAGGTGCTTTTTTACCAAGACAAGACTTTGCTGTTGTTATGACAAATTTTTTATCTAAAGTTCTTCTTCCAATAAGCATTCTAAATCCCATTAATTGTCTATTTGTCAGAGTGAGTTCTGTTTCAAAGGTTTTATCAGCAACAGATATTGTTGTTTTTATAACTGGTCGTTTTTCAAGGCAACCTGAAGAACTTCTTATCTTCCTGAATGTTATGACTTCTGTCGTTACCTCTTTTCCGTTTTCCTTATTGTTCTGCCATGGGTAAATTTTAAATTTGACCATGATTTTTTTATCTATATTAAAAATAGTCATTTCTTCTGCATGAAGAGTAGATGTTTGTGCTCCAGTATCTACCTTGGCTTTAATATAATCAATTTCCCAATCGGGAAAGCTAACCCATTCTTTCCATCCTAACGGAGTAAGAGTTGAAATATCGTTTAAAATATTATCCACAATTTGGATATTAGTTTATAAATGTAAATGAGTCTATTCTTAAACGTTATTTTTTACTGTTTACTGCAAATGTGGTTTTAATTCAATAAATTGAAAAATTTTTGAGGTTATTGTAAGTGTTATTGTTAAAAATTAAACTTTTCAGTTATTCGGCTTCTTTGGCTATAGACAAAATCTTGCCGCTAAATTATGATTGTTACATCCTGAGACTGACGGATTAGTGGGTAACCACAGGGGATCAGGATCTTTAGTATAACGCCGACCGTCTGGGCAGATTTTTCTGCCCGGGCGTTTTTTTTTGCTCTGGTAGAAAAACAGACTTTTTTCTATAGGAGAAGTAAATGCGAAGAGCGGAACATGGACAATGGCGGAAGTTTAATGAAGGTCTCTGGTCTTCAGAGATTAATGTAAGAGACTTTATTAAAGCAAATTATTCACCATATTATGGCGATGAAAGTTTTCTTTCTAATGCTACAGAAAGAACAAAAAAACTTAATGATGTTTTTAATAAACTTTTGAAGAAAGAGCAGCAGAATGATGGAGTTCTTTCTATTGATACTGAAAAAGTTTCATCCCTTCTAACCTTTGACGCAGGCTATATTGATAAAGAAAACGAAATAATTGTTGGGCTCCAGACAGATGCTCCACTAAGAAGAAGTGTTAATCCTTTTGGCGGTATTCGAATGGCAAGAACCGCTTGTGAAGCTTATGGTGAGAAACTTTCAGAAAATGTTGAAGATTACTTTAAATATAAAACAACTCACAATGATGGAGTTTTTAGGGTTTATACAGATGAAATAAAAAAACTGCGTCATTGCGGACTGATAACAGGATTGCCAGACGCATATGGCCGTGGGCGTATTATAGGCGATTACCGAAGAGTCGCGTTGTACGGTGTAGATCGTCTTATTGAAGAAAAAGTTCTTGATAAAGATAAAATTTCTAAACAGCCTATGACTGAAGATAATATTCGACTTCTTGAAGAGCTTTTTCGACAAATAGATTTTCTAAAAAAATTGATAGATATGGCTTTACTGTATGGGATTGATATAAAGAATCCCGCGGCAAACGGAAAAGAAGCTGTTCAATGGACATATTTTGCTTATCTTGCCGCTATAAAGGAGCAAAACGGCGCCGCCATGTCCTTGGGGCGTGTTAGTACTTTTTTCGATATTTATTTTGAAAGAGATTTTCAGGAAGGAACTCTTACTGAAGAAACGGCTCAGGAAATAATTGATGATTTTGTATTAAAGCTTCGCTGTGCCAGACAGCTTAGAACCCCGGAGTATAATGAACTATTTGCCGGAGATCCTATGTGGATAACTGAGGTTGTTGGCGGGGTAACAGAAGAAGGTGTTTCTATGGTTTCCAAATCTTCTTTTAGAATTCTTCAAACTCTTTATAATCTTGGAAGCTCTGCCGAGCCTAATCTTACAATACTCTGGTCAGAGAAGCTTCCTGATAGTTTTAAAAAATTCTGTGCAGGAGTATCTGCTGATACTGATTCTATTCAGTATGAAAACGATGATCTAATGCGCCCCATTTATGGTGATGATTACGCAATTGCCTGTTGTGTTTCAGCTATGAAAGTCGGAAAAGAAATGCAGTTTTTTGGAGCTAGATGTAATTTGGCAAAGACCTTGCTCTTGGCTATAAATGGCGGCCGTGATGAGTTAAATGGAGAGTATGCTGCTCCGGCAGGTCCTTCTCTTAATAATGGTATTCTTGATTATAACACGGTCAGAAAACAGTTCTCGTCATATCTTGAGTGGCTTTGTGAAAAATATGTAAGCACAATGAATATTATTCATTATATGCATGATAAATACGCGTATGAAAAGATTCAGATGGCTCTACACGATACTGAGGTGAAACGTAATATGGCATTTGGTATTGCTGGGCTTTCTGTCGCGGCAGATTCTTTATCGGCAATTAAGTATGCAGAAGTAATGCCTGTTGCTGATGATACCGGGCTTGTTACTGATTTTAAGATTATTGGAGATTTTCCTAAATTCGGAAATAATGATGACAGAGTTGATTTAATAGCAAAAGAGCTTACTGAAGAGTTTATTTCATTGTTGAAAAAGACCAAGACTTATAGAGATGCTGAACATACTCTCTCAATTTTAACAATTACTTCAAATGTTGTTTATGGAAAGAAAACCGGATCAACACCAGATGGTCGAAAAAAAGGAGAACCTTTTGCTCCTGGAGCTAATCCTATGCATGGGCGCGAAAAAAAAGGAGCGCTTGCTTCTCTCAATTCAGTGGCCAAAATACCATATAGCGCCTGCCGTGATGGTATTTCAAATACATTCAGCATCGCTCCAGAGACTCTTGGTCGTGAAGAATCTCAGCGAAGAGGTAATCTTGTCAGTATAATAAACGGATATTTCTTAAAACAGGGGCATCATCTCAATGTTAATGTTCTTAACAGGGGGATGCTCGAAGATGCTATGGAAAATCCTGAAAAATATCCAAATCTTACAATAAGGGTTTCCGGATATGCTGTAAATTTTCATAAACTTACAAAGGCTCAGCAGAAAGAGGTTATAGCCAGAACCATTTTTGCTTCGGTTTAAAAACTGTTTCTTGTGTTGAGATAATAGCGGTATTAAATGGCTCTGAATCTTGGGATTTGTACTATAATATAACAGCAGAGCCGTAACCGCTTTTTATTATTTTTTATATACTGAAAAACTTGCATAAAATAATGTAATTTTTTAACATTGATTATCATGTATTGTTTTTATGATAAACTTTGTAAAAAAGAAGCTATTCATATATCACCTGGAGAGTTTTTTGTTTCAGCTAAAGGAATGCTTATTCATTCTTTAGTAGGAGAGTGCATTGTTGCTATTTTGTACGATCCTGTTGGCAGAATAGGTGGAATGAATCAATTTCTCATAGGCAAACATGATCAAATAAATCCTTTAGAACGACTTGTTGGCAGTATGCTTGATCTTGGAGCTACGAAAAATGCTTTACAGGCTAAATTAATTGGTGGTAGTATTCTAATTGACGAGAAAAAAGAATACGAAGGAATTATTGGTACAACAATAACTTATTGTAAAGATTTTTTACGTAAAGCAAATATTGAAATCATTAGTACCAATATTGGAGGCAGCAAAGCCAGAAAGATTTATTTTTATACGGATACATTTAAAGTACTCCAAAAAATGATTGACTACTCAGAGACTCCTCTTGGAGCGCAGATGAATGAATATAAAAAGGTTTTTAAACATAAAATATTTTTTTTGAGCAAATAAAAGTTTTAAAAGAGCAGGGGTTGGCAATAAGCTTTTTTGAAATGGTTTTCTGTAGTGAATAATTATTGGAGGATTTTTGTGAAAAAGTTAAAGATTGGTTTTAAGTTAATAACTAGTGGAATTATTGTTATAATTGTCCCTCTTATTGTCTTGGGTTTAATTTCCTTTAATCA
>JAQQAK010000214.1 GCA_028527945.1 Spirochaetaceae bacterium | reverse complement strand
ATAGAAACAAGAAGAATAAAATGTATCAGGTACGTTGATATATTAACAACTAATAGCTGAATATACTGTGGTGTCCATAATTTCTCCCTGATTGTTTGTGAATTGTCCATTTATTTCTCCTTTTTGGGGCTTTTTAGCTTTGTCTGATTCTTTCAGGAACCTATTTAACCGTCAATCATATTTATAAGGAAACATTACAATCATATAAAAGTGACAGCTAAAAATACAATATTGTAAGTTGTAGGTAAAAATTGATAATTCTATAATGGTTTTAGCAATTTGATGATGAATTATGAATGGAACTGAAATAAAAAGAGTTGCCTGCCGTGGAATTATGTTATTGATTTCGGTTTTTAGGCCGTATCATTGTTTAAAGAATACCGCTGTAGAATAAATTAACAGAATCTGTTTTACTACAGATTAGAGAGCCTTCTATTATATTTGGTTGATTCAGAAGCAATTTGCGAAATGTGGAAAAGTATGAAATAAGCTGTGTTTGCTTGATGGACTTATTTCGCATTATCGTGATGGTAAGCTTATTGAAATATTAAAATTGCACAAAAAACGATTTAGGAGATTGCTATGAGAGAAGCAGTAATAGTTGCAGCCGCCAGAACACCTGTTGGCAGATGCCGCGGAGTTTTGGCCCCGGTTCCCGTAGAAGAACTTGGTGCGATTGCATGTAAAGAAGCAGTAAAAAGAAGTGGAGTAGATCCTAAAGAAATTGATGAGGTTATCTTCAGTAACCTTATGGGCCACAATATTAACAACATGGGAAGAATGGTTGCCCTACAGGCAGGCCTTCCTCTTACTGTTCCCGGTATCTCACTTGATAGACAGTGTGGTGCATCTTTAACAGGTTTTGCATATGCTACAATGGCTATCCAGACAGGTTATGCTGATGTAATGGTTGCAGGTGGTGTTGAAAGTGATTCAAGAAGAAATTATGTAATGGATAAACCTGTTGCTCCATATCAGGTAATGCCTCCACAATGGTCAAAAGTTGTTACTTGTCCTCCAGAATATGGACAGGATTCAATGGTTCAGACTGCTGATAACCTTGCAGAAAAATATGGTCTTACAAGAGAAGAGTGTGATGCTTTTGCAGCTGAAAGTCATAAAAAAGCAGATGCTGCTCAGAAAGCAGGCCATTTTGACAGCCAGATTGTTCCTGTCGAAGTTAAAGAAAGAAAAGGTTCTTATGTTGTTGACAAAGATGAATGTGTTAGACCTGAGTCAACAGTTGAATCTCTTGGTAAGCTTAGAACAGTTCAGAAAGGTGATGGTTACTATGTAACTACAGCTGGTAACAGTTCTCCTATGAGTGATGGCGCTGGCGCTGTTGTTGTTATGGAGAAAGAAAAGGCAAAGGCTATGGGTCTTGAAATACTTGGAACCATGAAAGCTTATGCTTCTGCTGGTGTTGAACCAAGAATTATGGGTATTGGACCTTATTACGCAACAAAAAAACTTCTTGAAAAGTCAGGAATGACTCTTGGTGATATTGATCTTATCGAAATGAATGAAGCATTTGCTGCACAGTCACTTTCTGTTCTTAAAGAGATCGATTTTGATAGAGATAAACTCAATGTTAATGGTGGTGCAATTTCTCTTGGTCACCCATTAGCAGGAACTGGTGCAATCCTTCTTACAAAGATGCTTTACGAATTAAAGCGTCGTGATCTTTCTACAGGTCTTGTTACTTTCTGCTGTGGTGGTGGAATGGGTGTATCTGTCGTAATCGAAAGATAATTAACGGGCTTGTTCCCACTTGAAGAATAATTAGTAAAAACTACTAAACAAAGATGCTTAAGTTATAAGTACTTAAGCATCTTGATTGATAAATTACTATTCTTCTTCATGTTCATTTAATTTATTTTGCAGGTGGTATATGATTTTTGAAAACTTTGATGAACTAATTAATAAGAAAATAAAGAATGCTGGCAAAAAGAATATTGCAGTTGTTAATGCGGAGGATGATCATACCCTGCATGCAGTAATGAGAGCTGGATTAGATGGAATCGCAAAACCTATCCTTATAGGCGATGCTGAAAAAGTTAAAGAATGTGTTAAACCGTACAGTAGCTATTGTGATTATGAAATAGTTGACGCGCCTACTGAAAAAGATATCCTTAAGAAAACAATTGAACTTGTTAATGCCGGTAAGGCAGATGCTCTTATGAAGGGTAAGATTCAAACAGCAGATCTTATGCGAATGGTTGTAAGTGAAGAAAGCGGATTTCGAACAGGAAATCTGATGTCTCATATGCTTGTTTTGGAGATTCCTACTTACCATAAGCTAATTACTGTATCAGATGTAGCACTGGTTACATATCCAGATCTTGAAAAGAAAAAAGGTATTATCAAAAATACTGTTGGAACTCTTCATCGTATGGGTTTTGGTGATATCAATGTTGCTGCTCTTGCGGCTGTAGATACAGTAAATCCAAAAATGCCTGAGTCTGTAGAGGCTGGGGAACTTAAGAAGCTGAACGAAACCGGAGAGATACCGGGATGTTATATAGAAGGCCCAATATCTTATGATCTTGCAGTTAACAAAGAATCTTCTATTATAAAGGGATATGAAAGCCCTGTAGCAGGAGAGGCTGACATGCTTCTTTGTCATAACATTGCTGTGGCAAACACTCTTGCTAAATGTCTTACTTTTTCATCTAATGCCAAGGCTGGTGGAATGGTTGTCGGAGCAAAGGTTCCTATTATTCTTACCTCAAGAGCTTCAAGTACTGAAGAAAAATACTACTCAACAGTAATCGCTTCATCTTTAAAATCAGGAGAATAGAATGGCAGAAAAAATACAATTATTAGCTGTTAATCCAGGTTCAACATCAACCAAGATTGCTGTTTTTATTGATCAGGAAAAGGTCTTTGGTAAAGATATTATACATCAGGCAGAAAAACTTGATACTTTCAAGGAAATAAGTGATCAGTTTGAATATCGACGAGATATGATTACTGAGGCTCTTGAAGCAGAAGGTTACAAACTTGAAGATTTTACTGCATTTGTTGGACGTGGCGGAGGTCTTAATGCCTGTGCTGGTGGAACCTATGAGATAAACGAGCAGATCATCAATCATGCAACAACAAATTCTAACCATCCAGCGACACTTGGTTCCATTATTTCCGATTCATTCGCGAAGAAATACGGTAAAAGGTCATTTATTGTAAATCCTCCAGATGTAGACGAGTTTGAACCTGTAGCAAGGGTTACCGGTATTGCTGAAGTTATAAGAGAAAGCCGAATTCATTCACTTAGTCATAAGGAAGTTGGACTCCGTGCTGCTGAACAGCTTGGTAAGAAGTATGAGGATTGTAATTTTCTTATTGCTCATATCGGTGGAGGCATATCAGTTGCAGCTCATAAAAAAGGTCTTATGGTTGACGGTACAGACCTTTTAACCGGAGATTGTCCAATGGCACCAACTCGTTCAGGATTTGTTCCTCCAGGCTGGATTGTTAAAATGTGTTTTTCCGGAAAATATAATGAAAAAGAAATGTCACAGCTTCTTCGAAAGAATGGAGGTCTTGTTGACCATCTTGGTACAAGTGATGTTCTTGAAGTTAAGGACAGAATTGCTAAAGGCGATAAATACGCAAAATTGATTTACGACGCAATGATATATCAGGTAGCAAAGACTATTGGCTCATATGCGCCGGCTCTTTGTGGAGAAGTTGATGCTGTTGTTCTTACTGGTGGTATCAGCCGTGATGAGAATCTTGTAGCAGAGCTTAAAAAATCAATTGGTTTTCTTGGTGATGTTATAGTTTTTCCAGGAGAGTTTGAGATGGAAGCTCTTGCCAATGGGGCTTACAGGGTATTAACTGGAGTTGAAACTCCGCTTGTATATACCGGTGATCCTATTTGGGGCGGCTACGAGGCATATAAGTAATAAAAGCAAACCTTTATGTTTGCTTTTATTCTGAAGTTTGTAAGAAGGTTTACAAACTCCGATTACCAGTCCACCATCGTGGCGGACATTATAGGAGAAAATTATGGAATACAAGAATATTATTTATACTCTTGAAAATGGTATAGCCAAGATAGAAATAAACAGACCTAAGGCTTTTAACGCTCTTAACACTGAAACAAATAATGAGATTGAAGATGTTGTTGATGCAATAACAGATTCTCCTGATGTAAGGGTTCTTATAATTACTGGAAGCAGCAAGGTTTTTGTTGCTGGTGCAGATGTTACAGAACTTGCTGAAGCTAATCCTCGTGATGCTTATAATAACTGCTGTCTTGCTCACAGAATCTTCAAAAAGCTTGAGGCTTTACAGGTTCCTGTAATTGCTGCTATTTGCGGCCCAACTCTTGGCGGTGGTCTTGAAATGGCATTAAGTTGTGATTTTAGAATAGCCGGTGAAAGTGGTCTTTTTGGTTTGCCTGAAATTACTCTTGGAATTATACCTGGAGCTGGTGGAACTCAGAGACTTGCTAAACTTATTGGTGCTTCCCGTGCAAAAGAGCTTGTAATGCTTGGTAATAGAATTGACGCTGCTACAGCAAAAGAGTATGGGCTTGTAAACGTTCTTTGTAAAGATGAAGAGGTTGCAGAAGAAGCTCAGAAAATGGCAGAAAAACTTTGTAAGAGGCCTGCTATTGCATTAAAGTTTGCTAAAGAATGTGTTAATTTTGGCGCAAATATGAATCTTGATACTGGACTTGAATTTGAGAAATCCAGATTTTCACTTGCTTTTAATACTGCTGATCAGAAAGAGGGCATGAAAGCTTTCTTCGAGAAAAGAAAACCAAATTTCACACATAAGTGATTAAGGTTGAGTCAAGGTGAATGTAAAAGAACTTTTTGATTTAAGTGGTAAAAATGCTGTTGTTACCGGCGGTTCTGTAGGTCTTGGCGCTCAAATAGCTGAGGCCTTTGCAGAAGCTGGAGCTAATGTCGTTATTGCCGCAAGAAAGGTTGAGAGGTGTGAGGCTTTATGTGAAAAACTCTCAACCTTGGGTATTAAGGCTGTTCCTGCGGCATGTGATGTCAGTAAAGAAGAGGATTGCCAGAAATTAGTTGAAAAAACTGTTTCTGAACTTGGAAGTATTGATATTCTTGTAAATAATGCTGGAATAAGCTGGGTAACAGATTCACTTAATTTTCCTATGGATAAATGGCAGAAAGTTATGGGGCTTAACATAAATGGAACTTTCCAGCTTTCAGCCATAGCTGCCAGAGAAATGAAAACACAGGGCAGTGGAAAGATTATAAATATTGCCTCAATTGGAGGATTAGGCGGAGATATGCCTGAAAATGTGGATTCTGTTGCTTACACAACCTCTAAAGGTGCTGTAATAAACATGACCAGAGATTTGGGTGTAAAATGGGCAAGATATGGCATAAATGTTAATGCAATCTGTCCTGGATGGTTTCCTACAAGTCTTAATGATAAACTGTTGGAAGACCGTGCTCCAAGTCTTATTCCTAAAATCCCTCTGAACAGATATGGTTCAAAGGATGATCTTAAAGGCGCTGCAATTTATTTAGCGTCCGCTGCATCAAATTATGTAACTGGACAATATATTGTAGTTGACGGCGGTCAGACTGCATGGGTGTAGAATGAATGATAAAAAGCCATATGTGGCTTTTTATCATTTTTAAGTTAAACTTCATTTACTATAACTGCCAGCTAATTTGCTTTGCAGTTTTTGTTAGTTATTTTATAGGAGATTTGATGGCTATTGAAAAGATAGGTATTATTGGTGCAGGAAAAATGGGGAATGGTATAGCAATAACTGCGGCTCTTGCCGGTTATAATGTGTTGCTAAAAGACCAAACTATTGAGATTCTGGAAAAATCAATGGCTGCAATAAAAACACAGCTTGCAAAAATGGTTTCTAAAAATAAGATTACCAATGATGAAAGTAATACTGCATTGAAAGCCATAAATGTTACAAGTTCCTATGATGGTTTTGAAGAACTTGATTTTGTAATAGAAGCTGCTGTTGAAAATCTTGAAATAAAGGCTTCAATTTTTGGTGAGCTTGATAAAATTTGTAAGAATGGTGCTATTTTTGTTTCTAATACATCAACGTATTCAATTACATCAATTGCCGCGGCAACAAATCATCCTGAGCAAGTTGCTGGAATGCATTTTTTTCTTCCGCCATCAAAATTGATTGAGATTACACGAGGTTATTATACTTCAGACAATACTGTTTCAGCTGTAGCAGAAGTTGGTGAAAAAATGGGTAAAACCATTATTGAAGTTAAAAAAGATTCGCCAGGCTTTATTGCTAACAGGGTATATACCCCCTTATTTCTTGAGGCTTTTAAAGTATATGAAGAAGGTCTTGCTTCAATGGAAGAGATTGATAAGGCTATGACTTCAACTTATCTACCTGTTGGTCCATTCGCGTTAGCTGATATAATCGGGCTTGATGTTATTTTAAGTGGGCTCGAATATTACGAAAAAGAAATTGGTGCTCAATGGAAAGCTCCGCGTTGTCTAAAAGAATTAGTTCGCGCGGGTCGTTTAGGTAAAAAGACCGGCAAAGGCTGGTATGATTATAAATAATTTGTTAACTATGGAGGAAAGACGATGGATATAAAAACTATTGGTGTTCTTGGCGCAGGTCAAATGGGTTCCGGAATCGCTCAAATAGCAGCGTCTAAAGGGTATTCAGTTATTTTAAGAGATATTAAGCAGGAGTTTTGTGATAAGGCTCTTGAAAAAATGAAAGCAGGTCTTGATAAAAGAGTTGCCAAGGGAAAAGCTACAGCTGAAGATGTTGCTGCTACAATGGCAAATATATCAACAACTGAAAACATGGCTGATCTTAAAGACTGTGACATGGTAATTGAAGCTGCTGTTGAGATTCTTGATATCAAGAAAGGAATCTTTAAAGAACTTGGTGAAATTTGTAGAGCTGATACTATCATGTGTACAAATACATCTTCAATGTCTATTACTGAAATCATGTCTGATTTAAAGAATCCTGAAAGAGGCGCTGGAATGCACTTCTTTTTCCCTGTAACTGCAATGAAGCTTGTTGAGATTATTCGCGGAGAAAAAACTTCAGATGCAACAGTAGCTGCTGTAAAAGAAGTTGGTGCTGGTATAGGTAAGGCTCCTGTAGAGTGTAAGACTGACACTCCCGGTTTTATTGTAAATAGATGTCTATTTGCTTTTATGCTTGAAGCTGTTCATTGTTATGAAGATGGCGTTGCTTCTCTTGAAGATATAGACACTGCTATTAAAATGGGTCTTAATCACCCGCTTGGGCCATTCGAAATGATGGATTTATCAGGTTTAGATACCTTCCCTCATGTATGTGAGACAATGGAAGCTCTTCCTGTTACAGACTGGTCAACTCCTGAATCTATAAAGAAACTTGTTAAAGACGGTAAGTTCGGACGTAAATCAGGCGAAGGCTGGTATAATTATTAATTAAAATTTTAAGGAGTACAATCTATGAGAGATGTATATTTGGTTGACAGCGGACGAACTGCAGTTGGTTCATTCGGTGGAAGCCTTTCCGGGATTCACCCGGCAGATACTGCTGCTGAAGTAATCAAAAAACTACTCGAACGTCAGAAAATTAATGCTTCTGACGTAGACGAGGTAACACTTGGATGTGTTCTTCAGACAGCATTAGGACAGAATGTCAGTCGACAGGTTGCTATTAAGGCAGGAAT
This sequence comes from Spirochaetaceae bacterium, assembly GCA_028527945.1. Classification (GTDB taxonomy): domain Bacteria; phylum Spirochaetota; class Spirochaetia; order UBA9216; family UBA9216; genus Thalassospirochaeta. Next base: position 2,905 of record JAQQAK010000214.1, on the reverse strand, counting down.
TCCAGAAGAAAAGACTGCTTTAACTATCAATATGGTATGTGGTTCAGGTCTTAGAAGCGTTATGCTTGCAACTCAGGCTATCAAATGTGGCGATGCTGAGTTAGTAGTTGCTGGTGGAACAGAGAACATGTCAATGACTCCATATACACTTCCTAAAGCCCGAACAGGTTATAGAATGGGAGATGGCCAGATAGTTGACCCCATGATCAAAGACGGTTTGTGGGATGCTTTCAATAATTACCATATGGGTATTACTGCAGAGAATCTTGCTGAAAAATATAACATTAGTCGTGAAGAGCAGGACGCTTTTGCAGCAGCTTCTCAGAATAAAGCAGCAGCAGCAAGAGCTGCCGGAAAATTTAAGGATGAAATTATTCCATTTTCTATCCCTCAGAGAAAGGGTGATCCTGTTGTTTTCGATAGTGATGAGTTTATCAGAGAAGGCGTAACTGCTGAGAGTTTAGGAAAACTTCGTCCTGCTTTCAAGAAAGATGGTACTGTAACAGCCGGAAATGCTTCTGGTATTAATGATGGTGCAGCAATTTTTCTTGTAGCGTCAGGTGAATATGTTGAAAAACATAACCTTAAACCAATAGCAAAGATAATTTCTTATGGTATTGCTGGTGTAGATCCTTCTATCATGGGTATTGGACCTGCTTATGCAGTAAAAAAGGCTCTTGATAAGGCTAACTGGAAGATCGAAGATCTTGAACTTGTTGAAGCTAACGAAGCTTTTGCTTCACAGTCTATTGCTGTAAACAAAGAACTTGGTTGGGATGAGTCAATCATCAATGTCAACGGAGGTGCTATTGCTATTGGACACCCAATAGGAGCAAGTGGAGCAAGAATCTTGACCACTCTGGTTTACGAAATGAAAAAGCGTAAACTTACAAAAGGTTTGGCTACTCTTTGTATTGGTGGTGGAATGGGCGCAGCTCTCTGTCTCGAAATGTGTTAAGGTAGGCACTTTATGGTAGAAAAAGAAATATTAAGTGCCGAAGAGGCTGTTAGCAGGATTAAAGACGGTGATGTTGTAATGCTTGGCGGTTTTATGGGTTGTGGTTCTCCTGCTGGATTACTTACAAAACTACGTGACAGCGGCAAAAAAGACATGACTCTTGTTTGTAATGACTGCGGCTGGCACAATGAGAAAATAGAAAAATATACAGAAGTTGCGTATAATATCATTGATAAGCAATTCTCCAAGGTTATAACTACTCATATTGGACTTAACCAGGAGATTCAGCGACAGATGATTGCTGGCGAAACAGAAGTAGAACTTGTTCCTCAGGGAACTCTTGCTGAAAGAATTCGTACAGCAGGCGCTGGTCTTGGTGGTTTTCTTACTCCTACAGGTGTAGGAACAGAAGTTGAAGAAGGCAAAACTGTAATAGAGGAAGACGGAGTAAAGTATCTTCTTGAAAAGCCTCTTAAAGGTAATGTTGCTATTCTTCGTGCCGCAAAGGCTGATAAGGCTGGAAATCTGGTTTATTCTAAATCTGCAAGAAATTTTAATCCGGTAATGGCTACCGCGTGTGACCTTGTTATTGTTGAGGCTGATGAAATTGTTGAAATAGGCGAGCTTGATCCTGAATGTATTGTAACTCCGTCTGTTTTTGTCAATATCCTTGTAGGAGGCAGCAAATAATGGATTATAAACCAGATAAGAATATAATAGCTAAAAGAATCGCACAATTTTTTAGTAATGGCGATGTTGTTAATTTAGGAATTGGACTTCCAACACTTGTTGGAAATTATGTTCCGGACAATGTAGATATTACATTGCAGTCTGAGAATGGATTTCTTGGACTTGGACCTGCTCCAGAAGCTGGTGAAGAAATTCCTTTTCTTGAAAATGCTGGCGGAATGCCTGTTACAATGCTTAGCGGTGGTTGTTACTTTGATTCTGTTACATCATTCGGCATTATTCGAGGTGGACATGTAGATTATACAGTTCTTGGTGTGCTTCAGGTAGATCAGAAAGGAAATCTTGCAAACTATAAGGTTCCTGGAAAGATGGTTCCTGGAATGGGTGGAGCTATGGATCTTACCGTTGGTGCCAGAACAGTAATATGTGCTGGTACTCACTTTGATAAGAGTGGAGCTTCCAAACTTCTTAAAGATTGTACACTTCCTATTACTGCTGTTAACCAGGTAGATTATCTTGTTACAGACGTTGCTGTATTCAAGATAGCTGATGGAAAATTTCACATGCTTGAGGTTTTTGAACCTTATACAGCTGAATTTGTCATTGAGAACACCGAAGCTGATGTTGTTAAAGATGAGTCTTTTAAAGTTGTAAAAGTATAAGTAGAATTTTAAATACTAATTACACTCTTTATAGCTATAAAGAGTGTAATAAATTTGTAAAAAATTTAATGAATAAAAAAATATCCTCAGAATAGCAGTAAAATCATTGGAATTTAAAACATTTTTAGAGTATAATGGCATTTCAAAAATTATTTTGGAGCAGCCTGAATTTGTATAAAACTATAAGCCGAGAACGTAATTTTTTTATATTAATTTTATCTTCTGTATGTGTTATTTTACCAATTGCGGATCTCGTTTTTTTTCTGACAGGAGATTTTTCTATAAAAAGTATTATTTTCTTTATATTATCTCTGATACCAATTACAGCGTTTTGGATAATATTGCGCCTTTATAAAAAGGCAGATAAAGAAAATGTAAGACATCATAAGGTGGCGGAGAGACTATATAAGACATTTAATGACGGTAAAGACACTGAACTATCTGATCTGGAAGGTTTTAGTGATACTTTGCAAACCTCTCTTGAACAACTTAAACTTAATATTGCGCAACTAAATCTTATTGATCGTGATGTTCATCTTATAAGGTTACTTAAAGGTCCAGATCAGGATCTTGAACTTATTCTTGAAAAACTTAA
>JAQQAK010000213.1 GCA_028527945.1 Spirochaetaceae bacterium | reverse complement strand
TCCAATAATTATAAGAATAGCACAGGTCTCACCAAGAGATCCTGCAGTTATTCCGCTTATCAGATTTAATAAATCAACATTACTTCCGCTTGAAAAAGCAGCAATAGGCGTAGCCTTTGAAACAGCATCAACCCCGGAAAGCCAATGAACAAAGCCGCCAGGAAAGCCTCCGGAAGGTTGAACAAATCCAGAGGTCATTGGAGCACCAAAACTAATATAGACAAAAGCTCGGCCAGATATAGCAGGGTTAAAAATATTTCGGCCAAATCCGCCAAAAACCATTTTACCAAAAACAACTCCAAAAACAATTCCAACAACTGCTATCCAGTATGGGATTGCCGGAGGCATAGATAAAGCATATAGAAAGTTTGTTACAAAAACCGCAGAACTTACTTGCTTTTTATAGATTTTAGCAAAGACGTACTCACTAAGAAAGCCTGCAACATTAACAATGATAAGAATAGAAAGAGAACGCCAACCATATAAATAAATAGAAAAGATAGCCAGAGGTATTAGAGCATAAAGAACCTGAAACATAACCTTCTGCTTCATTATTAATGCTTTTTTCTTTTTTGAACTTTCCATAAAAATAATGATTGCAGATCTTAAATGATTTGTCAAATATTTTAATTTTTCCTGAAAAAAATATTACTTCTAGCTTTTTATAAATTATAAAGGTTCTTTCAAAACTTTTTAAGCTTTGAAAGAACCTCTATAAAAACATCTAAAAGTTATGAACTTTTCAACATTTCATTGATATACTCAATTATAGAATCAACAACTTTCCAGTTTTCTACAACAGTTCCTGAAGCCAGACGATGTCCCCATCCTCCGAATTTCCGAGCTATCTCATTTACAGCAATAGAACAGGAACGAAATTCTACTTTTATTTGACCAGATACCGGATCCTCACAGAAAAAGGTCCAGATCTTTACATCCTCAAGATCTGATAATAGGTTTACCATAGAATTAGCTTGTTCAGGACTTATTCCATAGTGGAAAGTAATATCTTTTTTTACTTTAACATAAGCAAAACCATTATTATTTACAAAATTAGAACTCACCCATCCGCGAAATCTTAGGACAGAAGCCTTTTCCTGATATATAGAATCATACACATCAGAGGGGTGTACCCCAAGACTACATAAAAAAGAAGCCCTTTCAAAAGTTGCCTTTCCTACTCCAGGAAAACGAAAACGTCCTGTATCTGTAGTAAGCCCGGCAAAAAGATATTCAGCACTTTTTTGAGAAATCTTAAGCTCCCATTCTCTTATTAGATCAATAATAATCTCACAACAAGATGGATAGGAATCATTTACCAGCTCAATATCTCCAAAACTCTCAAATAAGGGATGGTGATCTATTTTAATTATAAATTTCCCCTGAGACCATCTCTGATCATAGACCCGTATTCCACTTGCTGTATCAACAATTATAACAAGGCTTTGCGACATAAACTCATCCGTTATAAAATCTCCTGATGGGAAAAACCGAATATGAGCATGCTCAACAGAACTTACAAGAATATTTTTCTGTGGAAAATTATCCCGAAGAATATACGCAAGTCCGAATGAAGAGCCAAAGGCATCTCCATCCGGTTTAACATGACTACAGACTACAATCTTGTCCGAAGCTTTGATTTGTTCAAATATTTGTTTTGCAAGCAAAGCATTAGAAATATTCATTAACAATTACTTTAATTTACCATATGCTGTATCAACAGCAGTCTTGGCATCTGTTCCATTAAGAAGAGCATCTTCAACAGCAGCTCTCAAGCTAACACGTACATCATATGACGAATAGTTAGGAGTAAAAAAACCTGGTTCATAAAAATAATAATCACCCTGAGCAGGACCTGAAATTTTGGTTGTATCGGTAGTAGTTGCAAGAAATTTCTTATATTCAGGTGATTCAACAACACTTTTTCTGATTGGCAGATAACCAGTGTTGGTTGACCAGATAAAGTTTGCGTCCTTGCTTACAAGGTATTTTATAAACTCATAACCAGCATAAACCTCTTCATCACTCTTGTTCTGGTTCATCAAAAAGACATTAGTTCCCTGCTGTATAGCAGCCTTTTTATCAGCCGATACATATGGAATGGGAGCGCTATCCCACTCAAAACCATTGGGCTTAACATACGAAGCTCCCGCAGTTGAACCAATATACATATATACATCAGCATTTCCAAAGGGACCTGATAAATACTTGTCTTCTCCAGCAATTCTCCAATACCCCTTGTCAAAGTTCTCTTTGAAGAGATTTATAGCCTTTACTGCGGCATCATTCTGACTGTAATAGATATTACCCTGAGCATCAGTATACTTGCCTCCAAACTGCTGTATCATAGTAATCATATAATTATCTAGAGAATCATACCCCATACCAGGCTTTCCAGTTTTCTCATAGATAGTCTTACAAAGAGCAGACATTTCATCCCATGTTTTAGGAACCTCATAACCGTTCTCCTCAAAGAAGGTTTTATTATAAAAAATTACCTCTGTAGACTTATTAAAGGGAAGACTGTAGAAGGTCTTGCCATCAATCTGACAATTTTCCGCTCGGTAGCCGGGAAAAATATCTTCAAAGTCTTTAATGCCGACCTCTGAATCATAGATATAATCGTTCAGAGCAACAACGACATCTGCCTGCATGAACTCAGCAATGTAGTTTGAGTACCCCTGTGAGATTACCGGAGCAGTTCCTGCTTTGATGGAAGCAGTAAGCTTCTGCTTGAGATCAGTGTATCCACCCTGAAAAACAGGTACTACCGTTATACCTTTTTCTGCGCCTATAGTCTGATTAAACTCATCAGCTAAAAGCTCAACAGTTTCTCCTAGTTTAGCACTCATTCCATGCCAGAACTCAACAGTAACAGGGCTTGATATCTCTTTATTAATAGAGACGACCTCTGCCTTGGCAGGTTCTTTGCTTTTAGCATCTTCTTTTTTGGGCTCTTCCTGCTGCCCGGAAGCAAAAACTGTGCTTCCAAGCAAAAACAGAGAGAGAATAATCAGCATCATCTTTTTCATTATTTTCTCCTCTTATACAAATTCTGCCAAAATCTCTATGGCAGATTAGATGGCTGTCATAGTGAGTGAAGTTTGAGTTTATTCAGACTTCAAAATGATAAAAAACAAAACGCGTTTAGCGCGCTGAAAGACTTTTTATCATCCCTCCTTAAAGAATATTATCAGGACTATTATTATCCCTTAATTCCACTTCTCGATACGCCCTCAATAATGTAGGGGCGCAAAATTATATATACTATAATCATTGGTAATATGATGAAGGTTGCCGCGGCCATCTGTAGATGTACATCAGAACCAGCTTCATTGGTGAATTCAGTTAATCCGATAGTCAGGACCCTCATTCTTTCCTTGTTAGTGACCAACAATGGCCACAAAAAGGCATTCCAGCTGGCAACAAAATTGAGAATACCTATTGTCACAATAGTATTCTTGGCATTGGGAACCATAACCTTCCATAAATACTTAAAGTCTCTGCATCCGTCTACTCTTGCTGCATAATAAAGCTGATCAGGAATCTGCATAAAATACTGTCTGAGAAGAAAAATATAAAAGGGACTGGCTATCCATGGAACAATTAAAGCTGCATATGAGTCTATCCATCCAAGCTTTGCTACGGTTACATAGTTCTGAATAATAAGCATTTCTCCAGGAACCATCATTGAAGCAAGAATCAATGTAAAAAGAAGGTTTTTACCAACAAATTTAAGACGAGCAAATGAGAATGCTGCCAGTATTGTAACAATAATAGTTAATACTGTATTAACTGAAGAAACTATAACGGTATTAAGAAAATACCTTCCAAAAGGAGCAACAGACAAAGCTTTCTGATAATTAGACCAGAGAGGTTTTGAAGGAAACCAAACTGGCGGAACAGAAATTGCCTCCTGCAAGCTTTTAAGGGATGTTAAAATCATCCATACAAATGGAAGAAGCATCCAAAAGGAGCCAAAAACAAGAACCGCATAAATGATTATCTTTGCCCCTCTATGCCTTGGAGATTTATCTTTAATATCTTCTACAACTTCCAACTCAAGGCTCCTGTAAACCTATTTATAATGAACAAATTTTTTGCTAACAAGCATCTGAATAATGGTTATACATAAAATAGCCACAAAAAGTATAACCGCGGCCGCCGCCGCTATATGCATACGCCCGGCACCATAAAAAGTCCGATAGATATAAAAAACAATAGTATAAGCACTATTTGCAGCCCCCCCTAGATCTCCAAACAAAGCATAGACTTCGTTATAAACCTTGAAAGAAGCGATAAAACCAACTATGGTCAGAAAAATAATGGTAGGAGACAGCTGAGGCAGGGTTATTCTGAAAATAATCTTCCCCCACTTTGCTCCATCTACCCTGGCCGCGTTATAATACATCTTTGGAATATTCTGAACACCTACAAGAAGTATGATCGTATTAAAGGCAAGATTTCCCCAAATGTAATAAATAGCCAGAGCATAGATAGTGGTTTTCGGATTATTTAACCAAGCCACTGGGTGGATATGAAACAAACCAAGAAAATAATTTATAAGACCATAATTGCTATGAAAAAGCCAGCGGAAAACAATTCCGACTGCTATTACAGAGGTAACATATGGGAGAAAAAAGAATGTCTGAAAAAGAGCCTGAAACTTCTTTATTGAACTTATCAAAAGAGCTATTACCAAGGAAATGATTATAGAAACAGGCATTGCCACAAAACTCAAGAAAAGGGTGTTTTTTACAGCTATATGAAAATCTGAATCACAAAGAACTCGCTTAAAACTAGCAAAACCAAAACCAGTGCCAACATTCTTATAAAAATTATAGCTTTCATACATGCTCATTCGAAACGCCATAATCAGGGGATAAAATACAAATACCGAGATAATAATCAGTGCTGGCAATAGATAAACCCAGGCTGCGACTGTACCTCTTGCGGTATTACGCCCTTCAATTATACTCATGAAGCAAATCCCTTTATACGAGCGCCCGTAGTCTTGTCAAACAAAAAGACACCGCTATGCTTAACAGAGAATGACAACAATTCTTCAACATTACAATCATAATCAAGACTAACTATTGCCCTTATCAGACAGCCTTTTAAATCAAGACTAATAATCTTGTCTTTGCCAACTATTTCAATTAAGCGGACAGAAGCTTTGATATCTCCATTTCCAATTAAAACAGCCTCAGGACGAATCCCAACAACAACAGGTTGATCTTCAACTCCATCAAATCCACATAGCTTCTCACCACAAACAACAAGAACAGAATCTGTTATTTTACCATCAATGATATTAACAGGAGGGTTACCAAGAAATTCTGCAGTAAATTGATTTCCCGGATTTAAATACATTTGCTGAGGGCTATCCTGCTGCTGAATCCACCCCTTATCCATTAAAACAATATCATCCGTTATACTCATAGCTTCTTCCTGATCATGAGTGACATAGATGGTTGTAATACCGGTTTCTTTTTGTATACGTCTAATCTCTTCTCTGGTCTCAAGCCTAAGGCGAGCATCAAGGTTTGAAAGAGGCTCATCAAGTAGAAGTACCCTAGCCTTTTTAACAAGGGCTCTTGCTATAGCAACACGCTGCTGCTGACCTCCGGAAAGCTGAGAAGGTTTTCTATCCAGCAAATCACGAATTTGAACAATATCCGCCATTTCTTCAGCCATCTTTAAGGCTTCTTTTTTTGGTATTTTCATATTCTCAAGAGGAAAAAGAATGTTTTTAAGTACTGTCATATGTGGATAAAGGGCATAATTCTGAAAAACAAGTCCTATACCCCGCTTTTCAGGTGGTAAAAGCGTGACCGCTTCATCACCAAAGAAAATATTCCCGGCTGTAGGAGCATATAATCCGGCAATCATAAAAAGAGTTGTAGATTTTCCGCAACCTGACGGACCAAGCAAACCCGTCAAGCTACCATCCTTGATTCTGATATTCATATCATGAACAGCAACAACTGAAGAAAACTTCTTTTGTATATTTTCAAGCCTTATTTCCATTAGCTTCTATTAAGATGGGTCAATACTAAGAAAAGGTTAAATTAGAGTTAGATTTATGTGAATATAATGTATCAATAATATTTTTAAATAATATACTGTAATGTTGGAAAAGAATCCAAAACTATAACCATCTTACAATCAATCAAGCTGGAGTTAAGCATCAAGGAATCTCTCCGTTCGACAAATAAAAAAGATTAGAAAACAAGATTAAGAAAAATAAATAGAGCTCTTCTATTTCATCAAATTCTAACTCCATTTTAATCGTACCTCAAAATCAAGCTAACGTTACACCTTCACACTTATAACCAAACTAATATGGAGGGGTGTAATGAAAAAAAGATTATACTACAATCTATTCGTCCTTCTTCTTGTCCTTGTTTTTGCAGGATGTCAAAATGGCATTACTGCTGATAACGATGAAACAGAAGATGGAACCACAAAAACTCTGAGCACTTGGGATGCAAGCATGGATCAGAGTACAATATCAAATCTTTTCTCACCAGACTCAAGGAACAGTGATTCTGAAGAAACAGGAATGCCGGCAGATATGAAGACTGCGCTTCTTGGTGTTTTTGATGAAATGACAGAAGAAGAACAGGCAAAAATCCTTGCGTCAGACAATCTTGAGATTGAAATCTCTGAAGAAATCGATAACGATTCAGGAAACCTTTCAGACGAAGACATTGAAGAATTGTCAGCAAGAAGCGAACTAAAATCATTTATTAACTCAGCATTTTTAGGAAAAACAGTATCAAACAAAACTATTTATGTTGCCGGAAATGAAATGGCTATTGAAGAGCCGTTATTTGCAGGTTATATAGCAAGTCTTTATGTTTCTGACGAAAACTGGGACTCTTTATCAGCTCTTGCAGAAGAACTTGAAGTCACACTCAATATCAATGAAGTAAAAAATCTGAAAGCAAGTGTTGATAACTATTCAGAAACATCTACGAGCAAGGGTCTTTCTTCCGCAAGCCATTACGATACAGTTATGACAGACGATCTCGGTTCTCAGTTAAAAAATGGAGATATACTTATTGTAAAACTCTGTAATCCATCAACAATGAGTGCTATTTCGCATTACATAATCGGCGACTACCATCACGGCGGTATCTTTGACTATAATTACTGGTCACGAAATGGAAGAGAAGATGATGAATATTCTGTGTTAACAGCTCAATCTGATCAGGACGGGATGGTTGAAGAAGTAAAAGCAGAAAACCCCGGACATGTAACACGTGATCCATTAACATATTATACAAGATCAAAAGCCGTAAAGATTTTGAGACCGAAATCTTACACAGAAGACGCGGCTAAAACAGCTATTGCTTACGCAAAAGCAGCTATAGATGTAGATGAGCCGGCAGATTATGATCTACCTTACCTTGAAGCTGTCTACATAGGTAATACAAGCCACGATCTAAACATATCAAACAATCCCTATTGTACCAAGGTTGTCTATTCAGCATGGAAAAAAGCAGGAATTAATGTAGACGGAGACACCTCCAATACAAATAGAGGCTACCTTGTAGCACCAGATGATATAATCTCATCAGCAAGTGACAGATATTACAAATTTAAGATTCTCTGGAAAACATATAAATATAAAACATACAGCGCTACAACTAATATAGTAGAAAGTCTTTCAAGGTAAAAATGCGTCGTATCTGGATTTTATTATTACTAAGTTTAATAACAATAAGCTGCGGGCAGTCCTCAGGGACTGTCCGTCTGGTTCCTCAAAGATATAAAGCTACCAAAAGTGATGATAAAATAATCTATCTGAAAAGTTCTGATAATTCAGAAATAATATTGTTTAATCCAGACAAAGAGAAAGTAATTGCTAAATACAATTTCAAGAACAGGAATTTATACAGAATTCTTGAAGAACCATCAAATAATGGTGTATACGCGTCGGTCTATACAGAAGAAAAAAAAATCATTCCTATATATATAGAAAAAGCAACAGGAAATGTTTACATAATAGACTATTTTGACCAGTATTCCGGATGGTTTGGTATAGATATATCATCTAATAAAATATATGTGGCCGGAATAAATAATAATTCAACACAACTTTATGCCGCAGGTCTATCAATGCCGAATAATAAAATTACAGAAATTACTCCAATTCCAGCCATCTGGAACAGTAAATATAGAATGATAAGGTATGATAATAAGCTTGTAATGAGTCTGGTCTATAATGATACAGGCTCTCAGCTATATTTCCCAGAACACAAAATCTCAATAGATATTGTTAAAGATTATTTTGGTTCTAACGACAACTCTTCATTATATTTTTTAGGAGAAGATCTGCTAAACGCAAACTTTCTCTACAATGATGAAAAAGATGAGCGTAATCTTTATAAATTATATAAGATAGAAAAACTTGGGCCAGAATTAAAAGATATAAAACTAAAATTAATTTATAGCATGGAAGATCCTTTTAATTACCTTTTCAAAATAGATAATTCATATATAGTTTTTTCAAATGGTTTAAATGGAGAAAAAATAGTTAGAAAACTTAAGATCCAAAAAAACAAGAATCTTATAATGATAAAATCACCACTCATTTTAAAAGAATACAACCTAAAAAATGTAGGATCTTATGACAACTTTTACTATTTGCTTTCAAAAGATTCAAAAAAAATAGCTAAAATTGACAAAGATTTAAACCTGACTGAAATTAATATAGAATAGAAATTATACCAGATAACTTCATTATTCTATACAGTCTTGACCTACACAGTTAAATTTCGGAAAATAGGACAATAGAGAGGGGTTTAATGACAATTGAAAAGTTAGCATCAGATTTATGCTGTCAAAATCATACAAAAGGCAGCAGCTTCAGTCAGGTAGAAATTGAACATGTTGTTGCAAGCGATCTCATGAGTGAAGTATTAGTAGCAGAAGAGGAAAACCTGATCCTGATAACAGCTCTGAACACAGAACAAACTATCAGGACTGCCAATATAGTCGATGCAGTGGGAATCATTCTGGTTAATGGAAAAAGTCCTCAACCCGGAATGCTAAAATTAGCAAAAGAATTCGATCTCTCTTTAATCTCAACTCAAAAGACCATGTTCGAAACTTGCGCGGCGGTTTTTCAAAAGCTAAATACTTAGAGTATGATTAAAAAAATTATCCCGGTTTACGAAAACAACTCACCAATAGTGATACTAGATCTACTTCTGGAATACAAAATTTCTGACATTATGTCAAAGAATATTGTATCAGTAGGGCCAAATGTAATCATGCGCGAAGTTAAAACTTTGATGAAAAATAACGGGATAAGCGGACTGCCAGTTGTAAACGGTAAACGACTTTTAGGAATTATAAGCATTGAAGATCTTCTAAACGCTCTTGAAGACGGCTTGATGGATGAACCTGTAAGCAAACATATGTCAAGAAACCCGGTTGTTCTTGAAGAGCAAATGCCGATAAACTTTGCAATTGACTATTTTGAAAAATACAGCTACAACCGTTTTCCTGTTCTAAACAGCAATAAAGAAATTGTCGGAATGATAACCAGCAGAGACATTACTCTTCATACAATAACTGTAATGAATAAGGAAATAAAAAGACTTGAAGACTCTGCAAAACAAGGAATCCGCACTGAAATTGGAAACATAATACGAAGATATCCGGTTGTCCAAAATGATTTTAAAAACGCAGGAAAAGCATCCAGTGGAATCAAGAAAGTTCTCCAGGAACACAGAGTCAATCGAAAAACAATAAGAGCAGTAGCAACTGCTGCTTACGAATTAGAAATAAACCTTGTAGCACATTCTTTGGGTGGAGAAATAATATGCCGCATAACAGATAATCATATAGAAATTCTTGCAAGGGACAAAGGTCCGGGAATAAAAGATATAGATCTGGCTCTCAGCGAAGGCTATTCAACCGCTAACGACTGGATAAGGTCAATGGGATTCGGAGCAGGAATGGGTCTGCCGAATGTAAAGAGAGTCTCCGATATATTTAATATAAATTCTTCCGAAAATGGGACAGAAATACGCATAGTAATAAACCTTCCAGAAATCATAAAAACAGATTCCACAAAAAAGGTTCAAAAATGATAAAAAAATATCTTTGTTTAATAATACTCTTTTTCAATGCTGCTGTAGTTTTTTCATTAGATCTTTACATGTACGAATTCAGCCCTGATGTAATTTATGCTGTTGCTATAGAAAAATCTGCCGACGTAGAAAATGAATATAAAACAGGAATTATTGAAATAAATCCTTCAGGCGATCAATGGTGGACAATATCTACCCATTGCGTTATTGATGAGAACAATAACATAATATCTTTGACAGACCTTAATTTTCCAAAATTAACTTTTAAAGGTGCAAATCTTGATGTAACAATAAACAGCAATAATAATGTAGTTTTGTGTATGCATAAAGTAGACAAGATTCTGTATAAAGGTTGTGAAGTAGAATTACCTGATGTTTTTATAGCTCAATAATTCTCAAATAATCAGTTTCACCCTTCAAGCTCCAAAAACTCGACAATTAATAAAATAAACGTTAGAATGTGATTATGAAAATTAAGGAACTTTATAAAGAACTTGGATTTGAACTTTTAACAACATGTCCGGATACCGAAGTGGTAATAGCTTACACCTCAGATCTCTTAAGTGATGTAATGGGCAATGCCCCAGATGAATCTGCTTTAATAACAATTCAAGCGCATAAAAATACAATTGCGGTTGCGTCTCTTGCAGGTATAAATGCTATTATCATCTGTAATAACAGAAAAGCCCCTGATGAAATGATAGAAGCCGCTAACAATGAGAATATCGCAATACTCAAAACACCTCTTTCACAGTTTGAAGCGTCTATTAAGGTTGCAAAAACATTAGGAATATATTGAGCAATTGAAAATAAAAGCAGACCTTCATATACACTCATGTCTCAGCCCATGCGGGAGTCTTGAAATGTCTCCAGCTTCCATTGCAAAAACAGCAATGGAGCGGGGCATGCATGTCGCAGCTCTAACAGATCATAATACAGCATTAAACTGTAAAGCTTTTGATTCATGTTGTAGAGATGTTGGGATTTTTCCAGTTTTTGGTTTAGAAGTCACATCAGAAGAAGAAGCCCATATTTTATGTTTGTTTAAAACCGTAAAGCAGGCAGAAAAAATGGGAGAAATTGTCTATGACAGACTTCCTGATATTTTTAATATTCCTGAAAAATTCGGGGATCAAGTTTATGTTGATGAAAATGATAATATTCTTGGAGAAGTTGATAAATACCTTGTAAGTGCTACAGATATACCTCTTGAAGAATTATTCGATATAGTAAAAACAATAGGGGGCATGTTCATTCCAGCCCATATTGATAAACCAGTTTTCAGCATCCCATCTCAATTGGGCTTTCTTCCACAAATGGAATATACAGCCCTCGAAACAGTTAGAATCCCCTGCCCTGTAGAGACAGGAGATTTTACCTTACTACAAGATTCAGACGCCCATTACATAGACGACATTGCCTGCCGCTTCAATACATTTGAAATTGAAGCTTTATCTTTTACAAATATAAAAAAAGCAATAGAAGGTCGTAAAAAAAACTAAGCCTTTATCGCTGATTTATTTCTGCTATCTATAAAAACTCCAATAAAATAAAACACAAAAGCTGCAGCAAGTGAATATACAGAACTTAAAGAAAGTCCCATTTTGCTAAGAATTATAGCAGAAACGGCTCCACCAAAAATCGTAATTACACCTGTAACCTTGCCACCTTTTTTGAAATGAAAAATATCAAGAAACAAAGGTAGAAAACACATTAATATTCTTGAAGTTGAAACAGATAACTCTACAATATATGAAGTTTTTCTCAACGCAAATAATGCTACAACAGCAGTGATAACAACAATAAAAATTCTTCCAAACCAAACGTTATTTTTATTTCGGGCAAGATCTCGTGTAACCATAGATGAAAGAGTTAAAATTATAGAGTTAGATGTTGAAATGCTTGCAAAAACAATACTAAGAGCTATCGCAAGTCCCAAGCCTTTCCCCATAAGTCCTAACAAACCTAAAATAACGTTATCACGTCCCTGTATTTCTGCAAATGTACCACTAAGGGTTCCATATTTAGCAGAAAAACCTATTAAACAAGTTATGATTGTATAAGCAGCTCCAATAACTGCAAATAAAACAATCATTTTCCTTAGCCCTTGCTTGTCTTTTATAATAAAAAGCCTTTGTACAACCTGAGGGTTTGTTAAAGCGAAAAAAGCCCAGGGTAATGTCATATTTATAAAAAATACTGGAGTCCAGACCTTATTAGGAAAGGTAGACATTTCAACACCACTAAAATGCTTGTTTGCCCACAAGACAGCTATTATTGCAACAGCCAGCATAAACAAACCTTGGATCGCGTCTGTAAGAGCTACACCACGCAAGCCTCCGACAAGCGACCATATACAAATTAGTACAGCAGCTATTGCGACACCTGCACCATAACTGATTCCAAAATTCTGAAAGATAATTGAAAGACCAATCACCTGAGCGGCAGTATAAGGCACAAGTGCTATTACAGAGATTGCAGCGCCAACGCCTCCAGTCAATTTTCCATATCTAAGTGAAAATATTTCCATAGGAGATACAAGAGAATTCTCCTTGCTCATTTGCCATATTTTTTTACCATAGATTGAAAGCAATATTACAGTTGCGACAAGGTAGGTCATTTCAAACAACATCGCTCCAACGCCGGTAGAATAAGATAAACCAACAAGACCAACCATCATGAATGATGAATAAGTAGTAGCTGCATAAGTGAGAGCACTGACAAGCCATCCCATTCCTCGGCCACCAATAAAATACGACTCCTGATCTGAACCACCTCGTTGACGACCTGCATAGACAGCTATTCCTGTTCCTGCAACAGCATAAATAGACAATAGTATAATAAACTCAGCCAAAATTAGCCCTCCAAATTAAGCTGCATTAATCATACATACAAGAATAATAGTGTCAATATTATGAAAAAAATAGACTGTATGAGCTTTCAATTAAAGCTCTTTTAATTTATTTAAATTTCACTCAATTAATCATAAAAAAAGCCGTCCAAAGTATACTCTGAACGGCTTTTTTTAAGTTTTCCAACCTATTTTTGGTAAACAGGTCTTGGAGTGTAATGTGTGTGAAGAAGATGGTGAGATTTCTCACTGAGAGGTGCTCCAAGATAATCCTTATAAATTTGTGTAATTTCAGGATTATGATGAGAACATCTAAACTCAGACTGTTCATCATCTTTATAGAGACCAGCAATCCTCTTCTCACGTACATCATCTTCTGTGCCATAAGGCTGGCCACCACCAGCTATACAGCCACCACGACATGCCATAACTTCGATAAAGTGATAAGGAGGCTCAAGTCCCTTCTCTTTAGCCTCTCGAACCTCATCAAGAACAGCTTTAACATTAGCCATTCCATGAGCTACAGCAACCTTAACTTTAGTTCCTTTTATATCAACTTCTCCAACCTTAACACCATCCATACCTCGAACAGCTTCAATATTAACATTAGAAAGCTCTTCTTTGGTAATTAGATAATAGGCGGATCTTACAGCAGCCTCCATAACACCACCGGTAACACCAAAAATAGTTCCAGCGCCAGTGTATTTTCCTACAGGACTGTCTGCGTCTTCTTCCGGAAGATTAACAAAATCTACTCCGAAAGTTTTAATCATTCTAGACAGCTCTCTTGTTGTTAAAACAAGATCGACATCACTATAACCGGAAGATTTCATATTCTCATCTCGTACGCGTTCAAACTTTTTAGCTGTACAAGGCATAATAGATACAGAATAAATATCCTTTGGATCTATACCTTTGTTCTTGGCATAATAAGACTTAATTACCGCTCCCTGCATCATCTGAGGTGACTTTGCGGTTGAAAAATTAGGAATCATATCCGGATAATACTTTTCCATATAATCTGTCCATGCAGGACAGCATGATGTTAATTGAGGAAGTTCACCCTTACCATTTACAAATCGTTCAACAAACTCTGATCCTTCTTCCATAATAGTAAGGTCAGCAGAAAAGTTAGTATCAAATACAGCATCAACACCAAGACGTCTTAGAGCGGCATAAATCTTTCCTGTGGTTATTTCGCCAGGCTCCATTCCAAAAGCCTCGCCAAAAGCAACACGAACAGCAGGAGCCATCTGAACAGCAACATGTTTTGTTTCATCAAGTATAGCGTTCATAAGAAGATCTGTCTCATCCTTCTCATAAATTGCGCCAACTGGACAGTGTGCGGAACATTGACCACATTTAATACATGGACTTTCATTAAGAACAACACCAGCAGAAGGCATAAGCCTAGTTTTTTCCCCACGTCCTATGAACTCAAGAGCCCATACATCCTGAAGCTGCTGACATACCTGAGCACAACGCCCACACTGAATACATTTTGAAGGATCAAGAACAATTGACGGAGTTGATTCATCTTTAGGAAGCCTCTTAACTCTTCTGTCAAAAGGAATCTCTCTAATTCCATATTCCGCGGCAAGCCTCTGAAGCTCACAAGTTTGATTTCTAGCACATGTAAGGCATTCCTGCGGATGATCTGCCAGAGTCATCTCTATAACAGTCTTTCTAATCTGATGGATTTCAGGATCATCTGTTATGTAATTCTGACCTGCTGTAACCATTGTGGCACAGGCTCTAACCATTCTGGGACTGCCTTCTACTTTAACAACACAGATACCACATGCAGCCCATGGCTCCAGATCTGAATGATAGCAAAGTGTCGGGATTTTACAGCCGGCAAGCTTTGCTGCTTTTAAAATTGAAGTTCCGGCAGGCACAGTTAAAGCTCTGCCGTTTACCTTTATATCTACAGTACTCACTGTTATTCTCCTTGCTTAGCTTTTTTTAATAGCGCCGAACTTACATGCAGCATAACAAGCTCCGCACTTAACACACTGGCTCTGATCAATAGAATGAGGTTGTTTTCTCTCTCCTGAGATACAGCCAACCGGACACTTTCTTGAACAAACAGTACAACCAATACATTTTTCAGGATCGATTTCAAATCTAACAAGGTCTTTACACTTTCCAGCCCGACAAACTTTATCATCAACATGCTCGAGGTATTCATCTTTAAAATACTTTAGTGTCGAAAGAATAGGGTTAGGTGCTGTCTGACCAAGACCACAGAGAGCTGCTTTCTTCATTGCGTTTCCTATTGTTTCAAGATTTTCAAGATCCTTGTGAGTTCCCTTGCCTTTTGAAATCTTATCAAGAATATCATAAAGCTTTCTTGTTCCAATTCTACAAGGAGCACATTTTCCACAAGACTCTTCAACACAGAATTCCTGATAGAACTTGGCGACATCAATAATACAGTCGTCTTCATCCATAACAATCATTCCACCAGAGCCCATCATAGATCCAATAGCAGTAAGCTGATCAAAATCAATTGGAGTATCAAGAAAATCATTTGTTAGAACACCACCGGAAGGACCGCCGGTTTGAACAGCTTTAAACTTTTTACCGTCTTTAATTCCACCGCCAATATCAAAAACTATTTCTCGAAGAGTTGTTCCCATTGGAACTTCAACAAGACCAGAATTATTTATTTTACCAGTAAGCGCAAAAACCTTGGTTCCAGAAGACTTTTCTGTTCCTATAGAGTTAAACCATTTTCCGCCTTTTAGAATGATCATTGGAACATTTGCCCATGTTTCAACATTGTTAATTACAGTAGGCTTACCCCAAAGACCTTCAACTGCCGGAAAAGGTGGCTTAGGTGTTGGCATACCACGGTTTCCTTCAATAGAACGAAGAAGAGCTGTCTCTTCACCACAAACAAATGCACCAGCACCAAGTCTGATTTCAAAATCAAAACTGAACCCACTTCCGAGAATATCTTCTCCAAGAAGACCATATTCTCGAGCCTGCTCAATTGCAATTTCAAGTCTCTTGATTGCAAGAGGATACTCAGCTCTAATGTAGATTACACCCTTGTTAGCACCAACTGTATAACCAGCAATAGTCATAGCTTCAAGAACTGAATGCGGATCACCTTCCAAGGTGGATCTATCCATGTATGCGCCGGGATCCCCTTCATCAGCGTTACATACAATAAACTTCTGGTCACTCTCAACGCCTTTGGTAAAATTCCACTTCATCCAAGTTGGAAAACCCGCGCCACCACGGCCTCTAAGACCAGAAACCTTAAGTTCATTTATAACATCATCAGGACTCATATCAAAAAGAACTTTTTCAAGAGCAGCATAACCATCTCTTGCAATATATTCTTCAATTTTTTCAGGATCGATAAAACCACAATTTCTAAGAACTATTCTAACCTGTTTCTGATAGAACTTGATGTTTTCAATATCAAAATCATCTTCTTTCTTCTTGTCAGTATCATCAACATAAAGAAGTCGTTTTACCATTCTACCTTTTACAATAGATTCTGAAATAATTTCTTTTGCGTCTTCGGGTGTTACCTCAACATAAAAAGCTTCTTCAGGAAGAACTTTGACGATTGGTCCTTTTTCACAAAAACCAAAACATCCTGTTTTTACTATTTGAACATCTTTATCAACACCCTGAGCTTCAACCTCAGATTTAAGCGCATTAAAGATATCGTTAGCTTTACTTGATTCACAGGCCGTACCACCGCAAACAAGTATAAAATTCTTTACCGCCATACTTTCCCCCGCTATTCCTTAACTATATCTTTGGACGGCCTGTCAAAGACATGCTCGCTAACCAGCTTTTTACCAAGAACATGCTCTCTTACAATATTGCGAGCAGTCTCCGCGTCAACATTACCATAAATTGTGTCAGGCATTTCAGGAACCTTAACCTCTACTGTAGGTTCTACATAACATAGTCCCATACAACCTGTTTGCTTAACGGTAACATTGTCTATTTTATTTTTTTCTATTTCATCAAGAAATGCATCAAGAGAATCTTTTGCTCCGGCGGCAATTCCGCAGGTTCCCATTCCAATTATTATATGAACATCTTTTCCTTCTGTATCTCTTTTATCAAGCTCATCTTTCTTTTGATTTCTAAGCTTTCGCAATTCTTCCAGAGTCATTTTAGCCATCAACTGTCTCCTTCAATTAAATCTTCTTCCTGAGATCTTAAATACTGCTTTGCCAATATAAGTGAATCAGCAGAATTTAAATCTCCAAGAACTTCTTTTAACTCTAATCTGCTTATTGTATATTTCAGTTCACTACTGTCCCGCACTAAAACTCTATCGAATTTTAGTTCAAAATCTCCATCAAACATAAGAACCTGAAGCAACATTCCACTGATATCACCAATTGGAGGTGTATCAATATTATTTAATGGAAAGTTAAAAGAGAGTTCTGTCCCCCTACCCTTTTTAGAATTGATAGCCCATTTACCACTAACCTGTTCTACAGATTGAATCATAAAAGGAATACCAAGCCCAACTTTCCGCTCTTTATGCTTGCTTCCATCTGTATAAAACGGATCTACAGCATTTTGAACTTCTTCATCCGTCATTCCCGCACCATTATCAATTATTTTTATTGAAAAATCGTCTGTCGACTCATACAAAAAGAGAAGAATCTCTTCTGCGTTGGCCTCTATAGAATTTTGTACACAATCAATAATGAAATCACAAACGGATGCGTGCATTTAGCCCTGCTTTCTATAGTTTGCGATTATCTCCGGAAGTTCATCTTTGGTTACTTTACCAAAAACTTCTCCATCAACTATCATAACAGGAGCAAGACCACAACAACCTACACACCTGACAGACTCTATTGAAAAAAGACCGTCATCAGTTACTTCGTTAACTCCAATTCCAAGAAGATTTTCCATTTCGTTGATTAAATCTTCACCACCTTTTAAATAGCAAGCGGTCCCCATACAAACCTGAATATTGTATTTTCCGGGTTTATCCAGTTTAAAGAAATGATAAAAAGTTATAACACCATAAATTTTGGCAAGCGGTGTATCAAGCAATTGAGAAACCTTGATAGCAGCCTCGCGTGGAATGTATCCAAACTCTTCCTGCACTCTGTGCAGAACCATTATCAGATTTCCAGGCTTAGGCTTCCATTCTTCAATAAAAGACTCAAGCTCTTTAGAGAACTCAATTTGAGGAGCCGTATCTACAGCCATAATCCCTCCTAAGTTAATTTGTATTTATAAAAGTTTTACCCTATTAAAGAGAATAGTTGGATTGTGTGAAAATTTCAATACATTTGTGAATAATTGCCTTCAATATTTGCTATTTCAACATCTTTTTAGCATGTTCATGTTGATTCAGTAACAATAAGTAAATATAATTTTATGTTTATTGTTACCATTTGCACAATAAAACATTTTCATATAAAATAAACTTCACAACAATTAAGAGGTTATATAAATGAATAAAGACTTGATTTTACGCTTGTCAAAATATAAAAGGTTATTATCAAAACTAAAAGCACTGGGTCTTGAAAGAGTTTTCTCCAACAATTTAGGTGATGCGATTGGTGTTGCACCATCACTTGTGCGAAAAGATTTCTCAATGTTGAGTTTACCAGGAAACAAACGCGGCGGATATGACATAAATTTGTTAATTGAAAAGCTGGATATAGTTTTGGGAAGAGACAAACCGCAGGAAGTTATTTTAGCCGGATGCGGCAGAATTGGAACAGCTCTAATGCAGTATGAAGAGTTTAGAAACGAAGGCATTAAAATAATAGCAGGCTTTGATATTGCACCGGAGAATGTATCAAAAACATCCGGGGTTCCTATTTACCATATAAAGGATATGAAGGAATTTGTTAATAAAAACGATACAAAAGTTGGCATAATAAGTGTTCCAGACAGCGCTGCAGCCTCTACCCTTGATTTAATGATAGAATCCGGTATAAAGGGCATTCTTAACTTTGCAACAATTGAATTAAGAATAAACAATAAGGACGACCTCAGGTCAAAGGCTAACGGTTGTACAATTCACAATATAAACATCTGCCTTGAACTTGAACACCTTTTCTACCAAGTCAACGTGCTAAACGAAACAACAACAGAAGAAAACTAAAAAAACAAACCGCATACAAAATTATATCAATTTTGCATGCGGTAAAAAAACGACCAGACCAAGACTAAAATTATTAAAGCTTCAATATAGCATCAAACTAAAAAAATAATTCTAAAATTACAGGAAAGTGATCAGAACACCCTAAGCCTGAACCGGAATCCCAACTTAGAGGTTTTCCCTGAGACGTCTCATTAAACCCAAGTTTTACAATCCTAAAACTCGAATACTCCGGACTTTTATCATCAAAAAAGCTATCCCCTATAAAAAACTGATCAAGAGTTTCCCACCCATCATTATAATAATAGCTACCGTAACCTTCGAGCTCACACCATGGATTAAAATATCTGTCAGTGTATCCATTCTTCATTTCGTCTTTAGAACCCCAAGACATCAGATTCAAACCATCACAAACATCATCACCGCATACAATAGCAGCCTGATAAGCTTCATTATTTCGAGAAGACTCATCATAAGATTCATTAAAATCACCTGCAGCTAAAACATTATAACCGGCAAGGATTGCATCCTGCATAAGTTCATTAAGTAATACAGAAGCAGCAATACGTTGAGGTTCTGTTTCTTCAGCTCCACCAAGTTTGGACTTCCAATGATTTATAAAAACAACAAGAGAAGGAGATTCTTCTTTTAGAAAGATTTCAACTTCAGCAATATTACGTCCACATAAAAGATTATCAAGTCTTACTGCATGATTATGTACACCTGCTATAGGATACCGGCTTAGAACTGCGGTTCCAACAGCAGAGTTAGAAGTAGGGAAAAAGCAAAGATATGGATAAGACAAGGCCTTTAAATAGCTGTCATTTAGATATTCCAGAGCATTATAATTTTCAACTTCCTGAAGAAGAACGATATCAGGACCACCATTCTCTGCGGAAGTTATAACATCTGCAATTGCTGAAGCTTTCCTGGTAAAACAATCATAATTCCATTTATTATTCCCCGGATCAAACTCATAGTATTCTGTTCCGTTATCTACATCATCAAAGAAATTTTCAACATTCCAGGACATTATAGTAATTACAGTATTTTCTTCAGATTCAGCACTACATCCTAAAACAATAAAAAAGATAATTACATAAAACTTTTTAATATTAGCCATGTAAAAAAATAAGCGCCCTGCTTGAGGGCGCTTCAAATTATTTGACAGTTGAAAGATACTCACTCACAGCAAGGATCTCTTCTTTCGAACTTAATGATTCAGGAACAAAATCAGTTCCTGTTATCTGTTCATAGGCTTTTATATAACGGTTAGCAACCTCAAGCCTCACTTCATCAGGAATCTCAGGAATATCTCCCTTTCCCATAAAGTTTTTTTCTTCCATAAGCCACTGCCTAAGATATTCTTTATCAATCTTTCGCTGTTTTTCACCGGCTTTAAAAAGCTCTTCATATGTATCAGCATACCAGAAACGGCTTGAATCAGGGGTATGCATCTCATCAACAATAACAAGTTCTCCATCAAGGATTCCAAACTCATATTTTGTATCAACAAGAATCAAACCATTATTCTCAAGTAACTTACTTCCAAAAGTAAATAATTCAAGCGCGGCTTTCTCAACCTTTCGCCACAAAGATTCTTCTACAAGACCTTGTTTAACTATTTCTTCACAGCTAATCGGCATATCATGCTCGCCGAATTCAGCCTTTGTTGAAGGAGTCAAAAGAGGAACATCAAACTTTTGGTTCATCTTCATTCCAGCAGGAAGCTCAATTCCGGAAACGGCCTTTCCGTCCTGATAATCACGCCATGCTGAACCTGTTAAATAACCTCTAACAATTACTTCAACAGGTAAAACTTCACATTTTTTTACAGCAATCGTTCTTGCAGAAATCTTCTTTGCAATATGATTAGGAATTATATCATTAGTTTTATCAAACCAAAAAAGAGAAAGGCGGTTTAACACCTCTCCCTTATGAGGTATAGTTGACAATATTCTATCGAACGCAGAAATTCTATCAGATGTAGAAATAACTAATTGGTCTCCAGCATCAAAAATATCTCTAACCTTACCAGAATTAAAGATTATGTCTTTTGACACATCATCCTGCTGGAATCCACCAAATGTATTTTTCAAAGAATTAGCATCCATTATTCAAACTCACTCCTGTTAGATACGATCTTTGAAATAAGACCATATTCTTTAGCTTCATCGGCACCCATCCAGTAATCACGATCGGTGTCTTTTTCAACTCTTGCATAATCCTGCCCTGTTTCGTCGGCAATGAGTTTATTTATTTTTTTACGAAGCTTATCAAGTTCTTTTGCATGTATCTCAATCTCGGTAGCAACACCACGCATTCCGGAAAGCGGTTGATGAATAAGATAATGCGAATTAGGAAGTCCGATTCGCCTTTCTTTAGGTGCGGCAAGAAGAATAAGCGCTCCGGCACTTGCGACAAGCCCCATTCCAACTGTGTAGACATCAGGTTTTACAAAACGGATCATATCAAAAATGGCATATCCGGCATCGACATCACCGCCGGGAGAATCTATAAAAACTTTTATAGGCTCATCAGACTCAGCTTCAAGTAAAAGCAACTGCCTTACAACCTTTTCAGCAAGCTCTTTATTTACTTCACCCGAAAGGAGAATTGTTCTCGTTTTCAGCATTTTTTCTGTAACAGGCTCCTGCTCAGGTTTTGCTTTTTCTTTCTCGTTTTCACTCATTATACATAACTCCTGAATTTATCTGCATATCATTTAGCTACAGCTATTGTCTATTTTATATAATTTAATAAAATATAGCAATGAAGTCAGCATTTATATCGATTATCGGACGGCCTTCTGCCGGAAAATCAACACTATTGAATACTATTTGTGGTGAAAAGGTTTCTATTGTTTCGCCTATACCACAAACAACCAGAAACAAAATAAGAGGAATAATTACACGTGATGAAGGTCAGTTAATATTTATTGACACTCCAGGCTATCATCAATCTGACAAAAAGTTTAATAACTACTTAAAAGATATAGCCTCTTCCTCTATAGAAGAAGCAGACATTATTATTTACATGCTCGATACAACAAGACTTCCGGGAGAAGAAGAAAGAGAAATTCTGAATTTATTAAAACCTGATTTTGGTAAAACAATAGTCTTACTTAACAAAACAGACCTTTCTGAGAGCAATGTTAAACAAACTGCTGAATTCATAGAAGAAAACGCAAAAGAGCTTCTTGATTCTGGAACAGTATTTCCTGTTTCTGCACAAAAAGGAACCGGAATCAATGAAATGCTTAAATGCCTCTTTGAAAAAGCTCCTGAGGGAGAGTTAATGTACCCAGAAGACTACTATACAGATCAGCAGCCTGATTTCAGGGTAATGGAAGTAATAAGAGAGCAGGCAATTAAAACAGCAAAGAAAGAACTTCCTCATTCAATCTATGTAGAAATTGCAGACATGGAAATGAAATATAAAGAGGATGGAGAAATTAAAAAATTATGGGTAAGGGCCTTCCTTGTAGCTGAAAGAGAAAGCCAAAAAGGTATACTTGTAGGCAAAGGCGGCGCAAACATAAAAAAGGTGCGAACAGAATCTCAAAAAGAGTTAAATAAACTGTTTCCATATCAGGTACACTTAGATCTGCGTGTAAAAGTGAATCCTAAGTGGCGCCGTAACGATGGCCTTTTAAAAAAGATGATCTATTGAGGCTCTATTAAATAGTCAAAAAAGAAGTTCCAATTTTTAAACTAAAAATTAAATAGCTTTTTTGTGTTTTTGAAAAATCCTGTACGGCGTTGAAGACATAGTTTGCTCTATCATTGATTCATATTCCTGTTGATCTCTGTCACGAATCTTACCGCCAAGGATTTTTATTTTACCAAGGATTTTCATTATTTTGAGTCGATCACTATAAGCTACATCATTAAACGAAAGACCATACATCCATGAATGCTCGGCTTGTTTTTTCCATTTAACAATAGCATCAAGTCTTACAGAGTTATCACCTAATGAACATAAAAACCCACAAAGACTTCCCATCTCAAGATCAGAAGAAAGCCTGACATACGCCCCTGTAGCAGATAAATTCATTAAACGAACCGCAACTTCCTTATGTTTATATAAAATCGAAGCACTGATATTAATACTGTATCTACCATATATTCGTTTATCATCGCTTTCAACTTCTTCGGGATTCTCGCCTAAACCAAGTCTTTGCAAAGCATCCATCATCCCTATCAATCCTTGCCGTTCTGTTTCAGAAAGATTGTAAAACATAAAACCGAATCCAGTAATTCCCTCATCTGAAAGAATACGCATAACACGCCCCATAACGGATATACTTAAAATATTACCAAGAGAAATACGCAAAGAATATACAAAACCAACCTTTACATCAGCAGGAATTCGAATAAAGCACCCTCCCTGAGAAATATCTTCAAGGTACCCTATTTCACATAAGTCATGGCTCTGAATAGATACTCCAAGATCAATATTATAGCGACTGGCTTGCTCCCACCAGCGAAGCCTTGGATTAAAATAAGGAGCAATTATATGTCTTCTAAAAAAAAAGCCTGCTCCGGCAAAAAGAAAAGCATTAAATAAAATCACACTGCCAATAGATACCATTGGATTCTTTACAAAAGCGATGATGTTATAAACAAAAATAAAGGTGGCTGATATGATAAAAATCCACCAGCCAGTTTTTTTCACTGAATAAATTGCAACTGCAGCCACTGGATAAATAGCAATTACAACAATATCCATAACAGCCATCTTTGAAAAAATATTTCCCGCTCCCCAAAGAGGCAAAACATTTATATAAGCATTTGCTATAATAGTCACAAAAGCAGTTAAAAACATGATTAATGAAAAAATCACAATACTTAAGGGTCTTTTAATATTGCTATTCATAAATAAACAATCCTCCAAACTTTTTTACATAGACAATCTTATCCCAATTTATTTTATTTCACATATTAAAATTGAAATAAAATAAAACCGCGATATATTTTTTTTCATGAAAATTCCCCTTTTCAAGTCAAAAGATATTGTATTATTCATACTTCTTACGACTATTATTTTTTCAGGGTGTTCTATGTTTATCTTGAACTTGGATGAAACAAGTAACGACAGTACTACTACAGCAAGCAGCAACGAAAACTCTGAAACAACAACATCTTTAACCGACTCAATGTTAATAATCATTGAACATTCACTTTACTCAAGTATCAAAAGCAGTGTAGACACTTACATAGAAGATCTGTCGTCAGAAGATATTGATTGCATAATTGCGACATGGACTTCAACAGATGTTGTAGAGCTAAAAGATTTATTAAAGTCATATAGCGGAGTAATTGAAAGTGCATTTTTAATAGGGGATCTACCAGCAGCCTGGTATGAACAAACCGCATTTAACAAAGAAGAAACTTTTCCTACAGATTTATATTTTATGGATACAGACTCTGTGTGGTCAGACTCTGATGAAAATGGATATTTTGATTATCACAGTGACCTTCATATAGATATTTATACATCAAGATTAACTGGAACAGCTGATGAGGTTAATTTTTATTTTAATAAACTTCATAACTATAGAACTAATTCAGGTGAGACACCTGTATACGATAACGCGTTTATTTTTAAAGATGACGACTGGCAAGATAATTACAAAAACAATTATTTTGGATTAGATTCGATATATTCAAGTGTTGATTACTATCAAACAACATTAAATACAACAAGGGCATCATACGAAAACAAATTAACACAAACAGGTGTAGAATATGTTTTTCAGTGGATACACGCGTACCCTACAGCACTCTTTGTAGATGAAGGTGATAATTATAACTTAATCAAAACCGAAGACATTGCAACAAGTTCTTTTAATGCAAATTTCTATAATTTATTCGACTGTAAGGCTGCAAGATTTACTGTAGATAATGTTGCTGAAAGTTATATAAATCAAACAGAATCATGTATAGCTATTATGGGTTCAACAAAAGCCGGTGGAGTATACTATCCTGTAGAGTTTCACAAAGCTATTGCAGCAGGTTACTCTTGGGGCGAAGCATACAAAAAATGGTACAATAATATTGGCTGTGAAGATGATTCGTGGTATCTGGGAATAGTTATCATGGGAGACCCCACAATACATCCCTATCACGCAACAGGAACAAATCTGTCAAAATCCAGCAGATCTATATCAGATATAATACCTCTTAGCAAATCAGAAAAAGAAAAATTATATAACAAATTCATAGACTTTGAGACTTCAGAAGTTCTACCGGAAGAGATAAGAGCTACTCTTGAGAAGAATAATATTACCTATTAAACTTATTTCAAATTTTATCATCCACATTATTCATATAATTTACATAAAACTGACAAGCCATAGCTATACCAGTTTTATGTATTATTGATTCAGATATCCTTTACAGGAAGATCATCCAAAAGCTTTACAACCTCTTCAAACTTAAAATCTACATCAAGAACTCCAACAAGTTCACCTGCACTATTTTTCAGAGGAACAGCTGTAGTCATTATCAACTCTCCGGTATACATTGAAAAATATAGATCAGACTGATAGATTTCGCCTTCAGCCAGAACCTTTTTAAACCATTCCTTATCATTAAAATCTTTACGACTCAACCTTCTGAATTTATTCTTCTCTCCCCTTTGTGTTTGAAAAGCTCCAACCCGACGCCCATGAGGATCTGTAACAGTAAGAAAATGAAGAAAAGGCTCTTTATGCACCATTTTACCAAGGTAAGCTTCAATATCTTCCTTACTGGCGTCAGACAATTCAGAAGCAGTAGAAACAGTCTCAGAAAATCTCTGAGCAAGAGATAATGCCTCATTCTTAACCTTTACAAAATCAGACTCAAATAAAGAGGGAATATAATGACGGGCTTCGGAGAGGATTTCTTCAGCTGAAATACTTGTAGTACGCCCCTGCTCATACTGCTTCATAACCCATTCATAAATATATTTAACTCCAGGATGCCTCTTGGTAACAGGCTCCAACTCACCGTTACGAATTGACAAAACATTTTCATTGAGCCATCTTGCAATACCGGCCATTCCGGATTTGTCTGTAACCATAACACGAAGCGGACGGGATAGAAGTTTGGCGGTATCAAAAATGTTATAAATTTCCTCATTTTTCAGAAGACCATCCGCGTGAATACCAGCACGGGTTGTATTAAAATCCTCTCCAACAAACGGATAATTAGTAGGAACCGGAGCCTTGATAACATCCTTAAAATATTCCGCGATCTCAGTAATGACAGTTGTATCCATTCCACCATCATTACCTGTAAGACCAATATATTCCATAACAGCCCCTTCCAGAGGAGGATTCCCTGTACGTTCACCAAAACCCAAAAGGGAGGTATTAAGAGCTGAACACCCATAAAGCCAGGCGGTAGAACCATTAATATGAACCTTATGAAAATCATTATGCCCATGCCATTCCAAAAGCTCAGAAGGATACCCCAGTTCCTTACTAAAAGCATGTATCATCTTTGGAACACTTCGCGGAAGAACTGCGCCAGGATAACTGATTCCATACCCCATGGTATCGCAAAGCCTTATTTTTACAGGAAGACCACTTTCCTGCGATAACTTAAGAAGCTCTTCCGCAAATGGCAGACAAAATCCGTAAATATCGGCTCTTGTCACATCCTCAAAATGGCATCGCGGAATAATCCCCTCTTCCAATGATTTTTTTACAATAGAAAGATAGGAGTCCATTGTTTTTTTTCGATTACTTTTAAGCTTGAGATAGATATGGTAATCCGATACAGAGGTAAGGATTCCTGTCTCTTTCAAATTAAACTTTTTGACTAACGCAAAATCATTCTCATTTGCCCTTATCCACCCTGTGACCTCAGGATATTGATAGTTCTTATCAAGACACGCCTCGACAGCCTCTTGATCCTTCTCACTGTAAAGAAAAAACTCACTCTGCCGTATAAGACCATTCGGTCCGCCAAGGCGATGAAGAAGATCAAAAATATGAGAAATCTGTTCTGGTCGGTATGGAGGCCTTGCCTGCTGCCCATCCCGAAAGGTTGTATCAGTAATCCAGAAATTCTCCGGGGGAGCAATTGGAACTGTTTTATTATCAAACATTATTCTTGGAACCTCACTGTAAGGAAACTGTTCACGGAACAGCTGAGGTGAATCAGGGTTTTCAATTGCAAACTCCGGATTAAAACAATTAAGCATAAAAGACCTCCATAATCTATTTTATTTATTTTTTTCGTACACATAACTAACCATTAATGCCTTTTTTGGTCAATATACCGTACTCTAATCACTGCATTAGCCATACAAAACAAAAAATCAACCATTTCTAAAACAAGAAAGATTATAAACAAGAAAGAGACCTTGAAATGAGACCTTTTTTAAGGTATGAATTCTTCAATGAAAAAGACACTACTATTATTATTTCTTATATTTTTATCTTTACAGGCCTTTGCGCAAAACATTCCTGCTCCACCAGAAATAAACTCCAAATCAGCAATAATGATTGACGCAGAAACTGGTCAGATTCTTTACGAAAAAAATCCAGATGAGCAGATTCCTCCAGCATCAATGACAAAACTAATGACAATATACACCACGCTGGAACTCGTAAGAGAAGGAAACGCAAACATTGATGATATTGTTCCAATATCTGATTCAGCAGATTTTAGAAACGCTCCGCCCCATTCATCATTAATGTTCCTGGAAAAAGGGCAAAAAGTCACCCTAAAGGAACTTCTTCAGGGAATGGCTCTTCCTTCAGGGAATGATGCAGGAATAGCTGTAGCTGAATATCTGGCAGGGAGCGTAAATAATTTTATAAAATTGATGAATAATAATGCCAAAAAACTTGGAATGACTCATACAAGCTTTGATGACTCTTCTGGATATTCAGCCCTAAACACAACAACAGCTCGTGACTTTGCAAACTTCTGCAAAATATATGTAGAAAAAAATAAAGACTATCTGGAACTACTGCATTGCCCCAAAAGTTTTACATATCCACAAAAGCATAATTTACCTCCGTCAGGTGAAAGTGTTCACGGACCAATAACCCAGGGAAATCATAACATGCTTATAGGAAGACTCGAGGGAGTTGACGGCCTAAAGACAGGCTTCATAGAAGAATCAGGATATAATATTGCGGTAACAGCTCAAAAGGATGGAAGAAGAATCATCCTCATACTAATGGGAGGGACAGGAAAAAATGCGATGGACGGTTCTGTAAGAAGAGCAATAGATGCAACCTATTTGTTGGGCTACGGCTTCTACGGATGGACAGAGTATACTCCTGAATTACCAAAAGACGAAAAAATAAGAATATATGGCGGAAATAAAAAAAACTTGGATGTTTTATTTAGTAATGGAGAAAAGACATTTATTCGGACAGAACTGATTCCAGAATTAAAGATCAGGGCCTATACGGATAAAATAAAACTCCCAGTTATTATAGGTTCATCTGTAGGAAAATGGCAGCTTGAAGATGGGAATGGAAACATATACCAAAGCGGAACAATTACGGCCAGAGAGAATATAAAAGAAGGTAATATATTTAAAAGGATTTTTGATAAACCAAAGAGAAATGAATGATGGAAGAGAGTATTCAACTCACTCTTCCATCAGTTATACTTAATAAGATGAAAGGAGTGAATAAACCCGCTCGCTTCCAATTGAATATAAAAAGCTTACAAGCCGTGGTCCCTTATCCTTACCGATAAGAGCCTGATATATAGCAGGGAAAAAGTCAGCAGACTCAAGTCCATTCTCCTCGGCAGCAGCATAAATGTTAGTACTAAACTCACGTTCATCCATGGAATCCATTTTATCTTTCGCAGCTTCTGCAAGCATCTTTAGAGCAGAAGCCTGAGCCTCTGTTACTTCTGCCTTTGGTGATTCAGGTGTTTTAATCTCAAAACAAAAATCTTCAGGCGCAAAGTTTTTAACCCAGTTCCAAGCACATTCCGCCCGCCTTACAAGCCGAGCCTTTTGAGATGGTTTTACATCACCAAGATTTTCAATAACCTTTTCGATATCCCCGGACTGAATCTGTAAAAGATTACAGAGGTGTCTGATTTGTATCTGATAAGGCATTTCAGCCTCTGGTTCAGAAACCTGAGAAAGCTCGTATATTCTTGCCTGCTTTTCCCATTTTTTAAGAGCCTTTTCTGATTCAGGCTTATTATAGTAAGCCCTCTCACATTTATCGTAATCTTCATAGATCTTGAGAACATCAAGATCAAATGAAATAGCAAATTCTGTGTTTGGCCTTGTTCCGGCAAACATGTAACGAATAACCTCAGGCTGGTAAATCTCAAGAACATCATCAAGATCAACAACTTCACCTGAAGACGAAGAAATCTTTCCACCGCGGCCCTTAATTCGGATAAAGTCATACTGAAAACTTACAGGAGCCTCTCCACCGTAGATTCTGTTAACCATAACCTTTGATGTATCAAATGAACCACCCTCAGAGTGATGATCCTTCCCTGCCGGCTCAAAGTCAACGCCCTCTTCCTTCCAGCGCATTGGCCAGTCAATTCTCCACGGAAGCTTAACAGCCCCGGTTTCACGAAGATCAAGCGTTTCTTTATGGCCGCATTCACAGCTATAGGTAATACTCCAATCACCGTCATAGCTTTCAACCGTTGTCGTGTCACAATTACAAGCTGTACAAAAAACGCTTACAGGCATCCAGTCATCTGCAAGAGGTGTTGTTCTATGCTCATTAAGAACATCCATTACCTCAGATCTTTTATCAAGAGCGGTCTTCATCTGAGAAGCATAGCGCCCCTTGCGGTATTCAGCAGCCTGATAAATATACTCAGGAACAACCCCTACCTCTGGAAGCCGAATCTCAAGCCTTTTTTCATTAGCCCGCGCATAGCTTTCTTCATCACCAAGAACATCGGGGACAAGGGTTATAGGATAACGCAAACATGCTGTAAGCTTCTCCTGTTCTGGCATATTTTTAGGAACCTTCCTGAATACGTCGTACTCATCCCATGAATAAATAAACTTTACGTTCTTTCCCTTTTGCCTAAGGGCACGGACAACCAGTTCTACAGAGATAATCTCGCGAAAATTTCCTATATGAACTGTTCCTGAAGGAGTTATTCCAGAAGCGCAGACATATGTATCCTTGTCGCCCTTCTCTCTTATTATTTTATCAGCCGTGATATCGGCCCAGTGTGTTGATTTCATGTTCATAGTAAAGCGATTATATATATAGAGATAAAAACTTTCAACAGTGAGCAAATGCAGCAGCGCAAGCCTACCGATAAGCTATTGCATTCAGGCAATTTCTCTTATATAAAGTTATACAGGCCGAAATGGAGAAGAACATGTCAAAAAAAGAATCTACCTTTTTTAACCGTCTTGATAAAGTTTACACATCACTGACACCAAAGAAAAAGAAAATTGCGGATTATCTGAAAGAGAACTACAAAGACGCGGTTTTTTTCAGCCTTGCAGAAGCCGCAAAAAATATAGAAGTGAGTGATGCATCGTTAATCCGCTTTGCTCAAACGCTTGAATACGAGGGATTCTCCGCCATGCAGGAGGATCTTCAGCGCTATGTTTCTGCCTCAATGAAAACTACAGTTGAGCGTTTTAGCGATTTTGAAAAATCTTCTTCAGAAGATGATGATTTGGAAAAGCTTTTAACCCTGAACCACAAGATACTGACAGAACTGCGTCAACTGGTATCTGTTGACGAGGTAACAAAGTTTGCCGAAAGCCTTTCTACCTATAAAAACATTTTGATTGTAGGCTGGGAAAGCACAGGAGGATTGGCTGAATATCTTTACTATTATCTTTCACGAACAGGTCTGAACGTAGATATAGTGAACGAGAAAAGAGGCGATCTATACCCGGTTCTACAGCATATAGAAGAAGGAAGCCTACTCTTTTTATTGAGCGTATCACGCTATCCAAAACGTTCTGTAGAATTCTGCCTGGCAGGACTAAAAAAAGGAGCTTCTCTGGCAATTATTTCAGACACATCGGATCATCCCCTTTCATCAAAAGCCGATTACCAATTCTCTCTGTCACACCATCGTTCAACCGGATTTAATATGGAAATACACATTCCAATGCTCACCCTGATACAGCTTATTATCCAGAAACACAGCTGGAGCAATATAAACAAAACAAAAACATCACTCAACAAACTTGAAGAATATAATTCAACATTTGGGATATTCCAGTAATATAGCCTGAAATTGATGCGAGATCTAAAAAACTCAAGAGACTCAGACTGCTAAAAAATATATGCCTTTACAAGCTTTGACATTTCTTTTATAGTAAATGTAGCATTTGCTATCATTTTAACATATTTATGTAGCATTTGCACTCTTTATAAATAAAGGAACATCCAATTATGTACTCATGGATATTACAAAACTGTCAAATTATTGATGGCACAGGAGCTCCGGGATTTCACAGTGATATAGGAATCTCAGGAGACAAAATTGCAAGAATAGGAAATCTGAAAAATGCTGAATCAGAAAAAACAATAGACGCAACAAAGCTTGTATGTGCTCCTGGTTTTATAGACATGCACAGCCATTCCGATCTTGAAGCGCTTGCAAACCCAAGAGAAGAAAACAAACTCTCGCAGGGAGTAACAACTGAAATAGCAGGAAACTGCGGCTACTCTTTGTTTCCTGTTACCAGTAATGGAAAACCGGCAATCAAAGAAATGATGAAGTCATTCAACAAAGATATTGATATTCCATGGAGCAACTCAAAAGACTACTTTGACCTGCTGAAAAAAATAAAAATTGGCTTTAATTATTATCCACTTGTAGGACATGGAATGCTCCGTCTTAATACATCAGGCTTTTACCCAGAACCTTCCCGTGGTAAAAACCTGAAGAAGATGGAAAAACTCTTGCGCGAAGAAATGGAAAACGGATGCAGGGGAATTTCTACAGGGCTTGAATATTCACCTGGATGCTTTTCGGACACAGAAGAACTAACATACCTTGCCAAAGTAACCGCAGAATACGGTGGAATATACGCCACCCATCTCAGAGATCAGGCACAGAACCTCCTTGCAAGCATTGAAGAAGCTCTTGAAATAGGCCGAAAAGCAGAGATTCCAGTAGTAATTTCTCATTTAAAATCTTATGGAGTAAGAAACTGGGGAGAAGCCGCAAAAGCCCTTGAAATGATAGAAAAAGGCAAAGCTGAGGGACTCAAGGTAATAGCTGACTTTTATCCGTATACAGCATCTTCAACAACAATGCTTCATGAACTACCACGCTGGGTGATAAAAGGAAAACCTGAAGAGATCCTTGAAAGATTATCACAGCAAGAAACTAGAAAAAAAATAAGTGATGAAATAAGAAATAACGGCGAGCTTCAATGGTCAAAAATTATGATTACAAGCTTAAAAAGTGAGAAGAATAAAGATTTCATAGGACAAACAATCACTCAAATATCTGAGAAGCTGGGAAAAGATCCTGACACAACAGCCTATGATTTACTCATAGAAGAAGAAGGCAGTATAGAGATTGTAGCAGACCTAATGGCTGAGGATGATGTAAACGTAATAGCGCAAAGTCCTATGACTGTTGTAGGCTCAGATGCCTATGCTCTTGATATAAACAAAGAGTTCCACGGACATCCTCGTAATTTCGCTACTTTTCCATTTTTTATTCAGAAATATGTAAGAGAAAATAAACTTTTAACAATAGAAGAAGCCATAAGAAAAACAAGCGGCGCTACGGCTGATTTTTTGGGATTAACAGACAGAGGAAAACTTATAGAGAACAATAAGGCAGACATAGTGCTCTTTAATCCTGAACAAATAAGCGGAGACGCATCATATCTGAATCCCGGACAACTATCAAAAGGAATCAGAGCCGTTTTCGTAAATGGTATGCTCGAGTATGAATCAGAAGGGGATGAGATTCATTTCTACAGAGAAAATGCAGCAGGAGAAAT
This sequence comes from Spirochaetaceae bacterium, assembly GCA_028527945.1. GTDB lineage: Bacteria > Spirochaetota > Spirochaetia > UBA9216 > UBA9216 > Thalassospirochaeta. The sequence goes on along the minus strand of JAQQAK010000213.1, from coordinate 3,524 downwards.
TCTGCTGAATAAATAATTGGAGAGAAGAATGAAAAACTATCTGGATTTTGCTAACAAACCTGTTCTGATGATTGCAGCAGCAGTTGTCATCATCTTTGTATTTCTTCAGGCAGGACTGTTTTTATTTGTCGCATGGAAGAGGGGCAAATCTGCAGGCATTGACAGTCAGAGAATGCGAAAGGCCCTTGGAACCGGCATAACAACAAGTATCATACCGGCGCTGCCGATTGTTATGACACTTATCGCGATAACACCGGTAATTGGAACACCTATCTCATGGATGCGTCTTTCAGTGATAGGCTCCGCGCCTTATGAACTGATGGCTGCGGGAATTGGAGCCAAAACAATGGGCGTAACAACTCTTGGAGGAGAGGGTTTTACCCCCACAGTATTCGCCAATGCTGCGTGGATTATGTGTATAGGCTCTTTCTGGTCTATAATGATCGTCTCAATTTTCTACAAGGGTCTTAAAAAACGATACACACTTGGTAAAAACGGCGACACTAAATGGAGAGAATCGCTTACTGGAGCATGCTTCATGGGAGTTTTCGCAATTTTTATGGCCTCACCAATTACTACAGGCGGTATTTCGCTGGTGACATTTCTTATATCAGCGGTAATCATGCTTGTATGTCTACTTATAATTCTCAAGTTTAAATTTGAAAAATTAAAAGAATTTGCTTTAACAATAAGCATGCTCGGAGCAATGGCCGGATGCGTATTATGGAACATTCTTACAACATAAATAAAGGGAGAAATAAAATGAATACTAACCACAATCCTGAAAAATATGAAAAGATAAATCACAGAATTGGGCGCCTCACCCTGCCAGCTGGCCTTCTTATGACATTTGTTCCATTAATTATTCTGGCTGTAAAATTCGGTATAGGGCCGGATTTAAAAGCTCTGGTTCAGGGGATATTCAGTATATCCGTACTTATGGCGCCAGTTTCACTCGTAGAGGTTCTTACATTTACAGCAATGCTAGGTTCTGGAGCAATGTATATGGCGTACCTATCAGGCAATATTACAAACCTGAAAATTCCAAGCGCGGCCATGGCAATGGAAGTCTGCAAAACAAAAGCAGGTTCAGAAGAAGGTGAAATAATATCTACAATAGCAATAGCCGGCTCTGTAATATGCAGTGAAATCATCATTATTGCCGGAGTAATACTTTTGGTACCTTTAAAAGGGGTTCTTCAGCAACCAGTTATACAACCAGCCTTTGAGCAAATACTCCCAGCTCTTTTTGGTGCAATTGGTATTTATTACATACTGAAAGACTGGAAGGTTGCAGTTACTCCTATAATTATCGCAATAGTTCTTGATTTAGCTGGAGATTTTCCTACTGCCATAACAATTCCGATCTGTGTTCTGACTTCAGTAATTGCAGCAAGAATTATATACAAGAAGACAAATGCCTGATATTTCACTACTCCAAAATAAGAACAGAAAATTCGCCACCGGCCTGCTTAACTCAATATCAGATGTAGAGGGGGTTTCTGTCGGACATTTTACGCTGAATGATGGAAAAATTCAGACAGGGGTAACAGCTTTATTACCTCATGTGGGGAATATATTCACAGACAAGGTTCCGGCAGCTTGTCATGTCATTAACGGATTTGGAAAATCAACGGGCCTGATTCAAATTCAGGAATTAGGCAATATAGAAACCCCTATTATTTTAACAAATACCCTTAGCGTTGGAACAGCCTTTGACAGCCTTGTCCGCTATATGCTGAATGAAAACGATCAAATAGGAACAACAACTGGAACAGTTAATCCTGTGATATGTGAGTGCAATGATGGATTTCTCAACGATATTCGAGGTCAGCACATAAGCTCTTGTCATATAGAAGAGGCCTTAAAAAACACAAAAAGTAACCTTGGAAGGGGCTTTGAACGCGGCGCTGTTGGCGCTGGACGGGGAATGTCATGCTATGAAATGAAAGGCGGAATAGGAACAAGCTCCTGTATTGTGCAAAGCTTATCAGACAACTACACCCTTGGGGCTCTTGTTCTAACAAATTTTGGAAAACTTGAAGACTTCTCTATCTACGGAAAAGCCAATGGAGAGTTGTTTAAAAAACTTCAGTCTGCGACATCACCAGACAAAGGTTCTGTTATTGTTATACTTGCTACAGACGCGCCTCTATCAGACAGGCAGCTAAAAAGACTTGCAACAAGAGCTGTTTCAGGCTTGGCAAGAACCGGAGCTTATATAGCCTCAGGCAGCGGTGAAATAGTAATATCATTCTCAACGCGAAATAAAATTCCTCATTATCCGTTAACAGAAATACTTGAACACCAATATTTGCACGAAGATCACCTTGATTTATTCTTTTCAGCGGCAACAGAGGCGGTTGAAGAAGCAGTAATAGACTCTCTGGTTTCCGCAGAAAGAGTAACAGGAAGAGATGGGCATACCCGCTTCAGTCTTAAAGAGTTTATTTCTGGAAAACTCGAAAGCAGGATAGAAGAAAAATAATGAGCTCACTAATTATAATAGGCGGAGGGGTCGGACCAATGGCTGGACTTGAACTTCATAGAAAAATAATTTTGAATACCAATGCGCCAAATGGAGATTCAGATCACCTTCCTATTTTACACTTGTCATTTTCTTCGTACATTCCAGATCGTACAGAATTCCTTCTAAAAAATGAAACGACTAATCCAGGAATAAAAATGGCAGAAATAGTGGCAAAAAGTTGTAAATCTTATTCATCTCAATTTGATCGTTTTATAATTGGAGTTCCATGCAACACCTTTCACGCGAAACCTATTTTTAACGCATTCAAAAGAAGATTATCTAACAAGATTACTTTCAACACAGAAATTATAATCATCAATATGCTTGATGAAACAATTAAAGATCTTCAAAACGAATATTCCGAAGGTTCTCGCATAGGCTTACTGTCAACAACAGGAACAAGAAAGTCATTGGTATGGAAAAATCATTTAACAAAAGCTGGCTATATTCCGGTAGAACTACCATATGAAAAACAAGAAAAAGTTCACAACTTAATATATAACACAGAATGGGGATTAAAATCTTACAGCCCTCCTACAACGAAGGCAAGAAAAGAACTAAACTCATTTATTGAAGAATTAGGAAATATTGGAGCAGAAAAAATTGTTCTGGGATGTACAGAACTTCCATTAGCCATATCTCAAAGAGAAAAAAATATACCAGTAATTGATCCAGTAAAAAGCATGGCCAAAGCAATGCTGAATGAATATTTTAAACAAGCTCACATTTAAGACTCTCTGCTATAACAAACAGGTTTTTGAAAAATATTCTGAATTTGTAATTTTCAAGCTGTTGTCAAGAGAAGTTTATATGAGTAAACTTTTAATATTGAAATGAGGCTCAAAAAAATAACTTCAAAACAAAAAAATGACAGTACCTGTAATTTCGTTTTGAAGCATAAAAAGACGAGGAAGGGTTACGCATTCAGAAGGTTGAGACTTTGTACCTTTTTTATTCTACTTCTGTTATTTATATTTTCAGAAAACCTCTCTGC
>JAQQAK010000212.1 GCA_028527945.1 Spirochaetaceae bacterium | reverse complement strand
ACACGCTGTCTTTGTCCACCTGAAAGAGCTTTAGGCTTTCTTTCAAGAAGGTTTTCAATTCCCAAGATGCCGGCAGCTTCCTGTACTCTTTTGTCAATTTCTTCTTTTGAAAATTTTCTTATTTTAAGACCAAAAGCCATGTTGTCATAAACAGTCATGTGTGGATAAAGAGCATAGTTCTGGAAAACCATTGCAATATCTCTGTCTTTTGGCGGAACATCATTAACAACTTTATCATCAATAGTTAATGTTCCTTCTGAAATCTCTTCCAGTCCAGCAATCATTCTGAGTGTAGTAGATTTACCACATCCAGAAGGACCAACTAAAACAACAAATTCCTGATCCTGAATATCAATGTTTACACTATCAACAGCTTTTACATCGCCCGGGTATATTTTGGTAATACCGTCAAGTTTAACTGTAGCCATTAATCCCTCCTGAAGTTATTTTATCTAAGATGAAGGTATCTTAACATTGATGTAGTGTTAAGTCAAACAAAACTGCAACAAAAGTGAAACAATGATGATTTAATTGTTTTTCTTGCTTCAATCAGTTGGTAAGCAAATCCTATTGTTGAATAAATTGACATCTATATACTGGTATGGTAGCATGGTTATTGGGGTGGATAATCAATTTTATAGATATTTTATTGGTAGCTCTTTCTAAACTTAAGAGACTTTAGTCTCAGAGAATCTGAAAGAGTTTTAGTCTCAAATATAGTTTATGGAGGTGTTTTTATGAAAATGAGTTTAAGGTGGTTTGGCCCAAAGCAGGATCCAATTTCTTTGCAGAATATAAGGCAAATTCCAGGAGTTGAGGGTGTTATTACAACTCTATACGAAAAAATGGCCGGAGAAGAATGGACTTCTGAAGAAATTAATAGTTTAAAAAAAACAGTAGAGGACTCAGGGCTAAAAATTCTTGGTATTGAAAGTATGAATATTTCAGATGAGATAAAGGTTGGCCACAGTCTAAGAGATCTTCATATTGAAAGGTATAATAAAAGCCTTGCCAGACTTTCTGACGCTGGAATACATATGGTTTGTTATAATTTTATGACAGTTTTTGACTGGCTTAGAACAGATCTTGCAAAGGTGAGGCCGGACGGCTCTACCGCTATGGCTTATGAGCAGGCAAAGGTTGATGAACTTGATCCGGAAAAGATGTTTGAAAATATAGATCAAAACTCTAATGGCTATATGATGCCGGGGTGGGAGCCTGAAAGAATGGCAAAGATTAAGGAGCTTTTTGAACTTTACGCTGATATTGATGAAAATAAATTAAGAGAGAATCTAAAATATTTTCTTGAAGGTATAATGCCCACATGTGAAAAATATGGTGTAAAAATGGCTGTTCATATGGACGACCCCTCTTGGAGTATTTTTGGCCTTCCAAGAATAGTTAAAAATCTTGACGATCTCAAGATTTATACTGAATTGGTTGACAGTGAATATAACGGATTAACTCTTTGTACAGGTTCTTTGAGTAGTAGCCCTGATAATGATATTCCTTCAATTATAAGGGCTATGGAGGGTAAAATACATTTTGCTCATGTTAGAAATACTCTACACACAAGTCCCGGTAATTTTGAAGAATCCGCGCATTTATCAAGAGACGGATCTCTTGATATGTATGAAATTATTAAGGCTCTGCATGATATAAATTTTGAAGGCCCAATACGTCCTGATCATGGGCGTGCTATTTGGGGAGAGCAATCAATGCCAGGCTATGGTTTATATGATAGAGCTCTTGGTTCTCAGTATCTTCTTGGTCTTGAAGAAGCTATAAAGAAGCAGGAGAATCTGAAATGAAATTAACACGTGAAAGTCTCAAAGATGTTGATTTTTGGAAAAGTAATGGTTACGGCCTTCCTCAGTATTCAATTAATGATGTGGCTTCTAAAACAAAAGACAGCCCTAAATGGCTGCATGTTGGAGCTGGTAATATTTTTAGAGCATTTACTGCTGTTATTCAACAAGAACTTTTAAATAAGAAGCTATCTGATTCAGGAATAATTGTTTGTGAGGGCTTTGATGAAGAGATAATTGATAAGGCTTACCGTGCTTTTGACAATCTTTCTATTGTTGTCAAATTAAAAAATACCGGTGAAATAGAAAAGACCGTTGTAGGCAGTGTTGTTGAAAGTCTCAAATTCAGTGAAGATTACAATCGTTTGATAGAAGTTTTCACAGCGCCTACGTTGCAGGTTGTTTCTTTTACTATTACCGAAAAGGGATACGCGGTAAAAGGGCATGATGGAAAGCTTCTTTCTGTAATTGAAAGCAGTATTTCTGAAGGTAAGGTTCTTAATGGGCATGCCATCTACATGATCACCAATCTATGTTATGAACGTTATAAAGCTGGTAGGCTGCCTCTTGCTCTTGTCAGCATGGATAATTTTAGTCATAACGGGACAATTTTAAAAGAGGCTGTTACAGCGATTGCCCAATATGGAGTTGCCGCAAAATTCTTTGAAGATGGATTTTTAGATTACCTTTCTGATGAAGAATCGATTTATTTTAATTGGAGTATGATCGATAAAATCACCCCTCGTCCGGCTGAAAATGTAAGAAAAAAGCTTGAAGAAGATGGCCTTGAGGGAATGAATGAAATAATTACTGGCAGAGGAACTTATACCGCTGCCTTTGTTAATACAGAAGAAGCTCAGTATCTTGCTATTGAAAATGTGTTTCCTAATGGAGCGCCTCCTTTTTCAGAGGGGGGAGTTATTGTTTCTGATAAAGAAACAATTGATAAAATAGAACGAATGAAGGTTTGTACCTGTCTTAATCCGCTTCATACTGTTCTTGCAGTATACGGCTGTCTTCTTGGTTATACTTCTATTTGGAGCGAGATGAAAGATCCGCTTTTAAAGAAATTTATAGAAAAAGTTGGATATGATGAAGGCCTTCCAGTTGTTGTTGAACCCGGTATTATTAAATCATCAGATTTTATTAAAGAAGTAATTGAAAAAAGATTTCCTAATCCATTTTTGCCTGATACTCCTCAGAGAATTGCTTCTGATACATCAAAAAAGATTCCTGTCAGGTTTGGTGAGACATTAAAGGCTTATATTGCAAGTGGAAAGACTGATCTGTCAAATCTTACATTTATTCCACTATTTTTTGCGGGATGGTTAAGGTATTTGATGGCTATTGATGATAATGGAGAAGTTTTTGAACTTAGTCCTGATCCAAATATTGAAACCATGACAAAGTATGTTGAAGGGATCTCTTTAGGATGTAAAGATCCTGTTACTGATAAAATAAAGCATCTTTTATCGAGAGAAGATATATTCGGTGTTAATCTCTATGATTATAATCTTGGAGAAATTGTCGAAGGTTATTTTTCTGAACTTATTGCAGGCAGAGGAGCTGTAAAAAATACTCTTGCCAAATACTTAAAATAAACTATCTCTCAATTTTAATAAACGAATTGTTATATAGCCGGGTTAATTCAAAGGAATAAACCCGGTGTCTTCACTATCATTGTTGCTTTCTTCAAAGTAATCA
>JAQQAK010000211.1 GCA_028527945.1 Spirochaetaceae bacterium | reverse complement strand
ATCAATTCCAGACAAAGAAAAATCGACTAATTACGCAATGGATGCTGTTAAACTTTTACGAAAATTGGATATAAATGAACCTTATTTAAAAGATTATTTTAATATTGCAATAAGCATTTTGCAGGAAAATGGTGTTGATTTAGATAGCCTATTTTCTATTAGACCAAAAGGTGAAAACTAAACTAAAATAATCAATTCCCCGCTTAAAATAACAATTTATGGGAGCTCTTTCAAAACCCAACCGGGGTCTTGAAGAGGCTCTATATTTAGGTGGGGAAGTTTCTATCCATATAAAATTATCACCTTGTGTTAATTTTACCTGCAAATAATTCATGATGTAAAAATAACCAAACCATAACGTTAAACTCATATTTTTTGTTAATCATTTTATAAGTTCATCAGGATCTTTTTAAAATAAAAATTTGAAAGATATTCATGTTTCGCGCAAAGAAAATCCTCTTATCGATTGCGCAAGAAAGGAGCAAAAATGAAAACAAAATGCAGTATGCTTGTTCTTATACCTATGATATTAATTCTGGGTAGCTGTAACAGTGTAGACAATTCAGACAGTCAGCAGGCATTAAAACCATCTATCCCCGAAGGGGTTCAGCATGAGTTCATTGTCGAGCTACCAAAGGTAAGCGAACCACTACCTGCTGTAGATTATATTTCACGTAATGACGGGAATGGACGTTTTTATCGTGATACAAACCCAGTTGATTATGCTTTGAAGGGTATTAATAATATCTGGCAGGGAACTACAGAGACTTGGCAAACAACAGCCGGTGATTATTCACGTGACGTTGATGGATACAAGGCTGGTGACGGACCTGGGCCAGATGATTATTTACCGGCAGGTACAGAAATTAAAGATGCTGAAACATGGAAGGCTAATATTCAGTATGTTGTAAAAGTAACATCAACCCGCACCAAAAAACAGGAATATTATGCTTTTCTTGATGATATCCGCTGCAAAAACTATAGTGTCATAGATGGATTTGGTCCATTAACAGAAGATTATGCTAAAAACTCCGGAGCTTATGCCAGTTTTAATCCTATCCTCATCACTGATGTTACAGAAAACAAGCGCTATAAACCGGATAATAACGACAGCTTTACCGAATACGGTGGAAAAAAGGACTCAACTTTAGGCAAAATGGTTTCTTTGGCAAGTCTGTTCAGAGACTATTACGCCTCAACAAGCGGCCCCAAATATGTATTTGCAACCCCTCGCCCATGGCGAATGAACGATGATGGCGGAATTGAGTTTCTGGGTGTAGAAACTTTTTCTGATGTGGTAGATGGTTCCAGCGCTGACAGAGAATTGATAGAAAAACGTATTGATTCCTATAATTCAAATGTCAAACTTATTCCCGGCTTATACTGCGCCCGTAGAGCTCACAGTTCCAGCAAGGAAAAAAAGGGCCTCTATAGTGCAGATACAGAAAACCGACGAAAAGACAACGGATATCCCAGTGGCCATACAAACGCTGGAGTATTGTCGTCTTTAGCCTATGCCTACATGCTTCCAGAACGATTTGCTGAAAATGTTATGAGAGGTTCTGATCTTGGCGAAAACAGGATTATTGCCGGTATGCACTCTCCGGTAGATGTTATAGGCGGACGTATTCAGGCATTAATGGTAGCGGCCGCGGCTCTTAACCATAATCAGGACACCGCAGAAGCTGCTTATGAGCAGGCTTTTTCCTATTTTGGCCAAAAAGCAGAAGCCGAAGGAATGAACCTTTATGATTATGCTCATAGAAACGTTACAGAGGGAAGTTTTGTCAAAGCTGATGGAACGATGAATGTAGATGTTTTCAACAATAACTGGTTTTCCAACCATGAGGCCTTGAAAGAAACCTATAAATTCCGTTTAACCTATGGGCTTCCTCAAAACGGAACCAAGGGTCTTGAGCCCATTGTTCCCAAAGGAGCTGAGGCGCTTTTAAAAACAAGACAACCTTATCTGACAGATGCTCAGAGGAGAGCTGTTCTTTACACAACTTCACTTGATTCCGGTTATCCCCTTCTTGATTCTACAAACGGCTGGGGCCGCTTGAACCTTGTAGAGGCTTCTGACGGATACGGAGCATTTTTGGGTGATGTAACTGTAAACATGGACGCGGCAAAGGGACGCTTTAATGCCCATGACTGGTGGAGAAACGACATAAGCGGTCAGGGCAAACTGACTAAAAAGGGAAGCGGTATTTTAACCCTTACAGGAAACAATTCTTACAGCGGCGGAACAGTTCTTGCTGAAGGAACACTGGAAGCACAGTCCTCCCAGGCCTTTGGAATCGGAGACGTTTATGCTACAGGTGGTACTTTGGCTGTTGATGCTGAAGGAGCTTTGGAATTAAGCAATTTGGTTATGGATGCAGGAACTCTTTCTGTTGGGATGGACGCAGATGTTACACAAGTTGAAATTTCCGGAGGAGCTTACCTTGAAGGAGTAGATTTGAAGCTGGATTTCTCCGGTTACGAATTATCAGCACCAGCAGATTTTACTCTTATTCACGCTGACAACATTAACGGAACCTTTAAAAACATTACAGCTGATGGTTATTCTGTTACCCTGAAATACAAAAAAGGCAATGTTATTGCTCACGTAGAAGCTAACTAAAAATATTGCTTGACGGGAGGGGGGAATCTCTCGCAAAAAACTTAAGTGTAATTCTACTGTGTAATCATTACACATGAATAATTATCCTTATTTTGTGAATGAATCCCGACCGTCTAAACATATTTCCTGCAGAACCAACATGCCCCGGAGCGCTGCTCCGGGGTGTTGATCAGAAATATAAACTCCCCCATGACATTGGGGGAGTTTTATATAAGAGAGAGAAGTTTAAAATCTTCAACTCAATCATAGAGATTCAATTACAAACCTGGCAAATTGCCTGGAATTATCAAGATCAGATTTATCAGGATGATTAAGAGTATTTTTTCTCATTTTTGCAAATGTTCTCATAGATTCATTTTCCGAATTAGCCATTTGCATGGCAGTTTTTTCAGATAATTCCCCCTGACATGAAAAAATCTCAATGACTTCATTTCCTGCTAAAGCAGATTTACAGTTATCAATTTGCTTTCCAAATAGAGGAGCATTCTCAGGCATTGCATGAGTAATAAAGCAAGCAACTTTTTTTCTGTTTAATCCATTTAAAATTTTTTTGACATCTCTTGGCACACCAAATTGATAAACAGGAAAACCAATAAATATTAAATCATAATTTTCAAAAGAAGTAACATCTTCAATCTTCTTAAACTCTGAGTCTTCACCAATTGTCTCAGAAATTGCTTCCGCGACCTTTCTTGTATTTCCGGTTCTGGAATAATAAGTAACAAGTATTTTCATAAAATTTATCTCCTTGCGATAATAGTTATATTGAAAATACGTTTTCTAAAGAAACACGGCATTAACATTTGTTAATGAGATGATTTCTTTCAAAAATAAGCAACAAGTTTGAAAATAGTCTCATATAATTAAAAATCATCATTTTTTCTTATTCTGCTTAGCTGAACAGGTGAAATACCAAGGAAATTAGCTATATGATAATGAGGAATTAACTCTAATAATTCAGGATATTCTTTAATAAATATTTTATATCGGCCTTCCGCGTTAAGTCGTATAAAGTTAGAAAGTAATTCAGTAGTTTTTTGAGAACCTTTCGCAAGATACTTATTAAGAAAATGCAAAAACTCACGGTTACTACTTAAAAATTGTTGAAGCTCCTTCCAACTGACAAAATATGCTTCAGCATTTGTAATTGCCTGAATATTAACAGGGCTTGGAGTATTAAATGAAAAACCTCCACTTATAATATCATAAGCTTGTATAAACCTGACATTTGCTTCATTGCCTTCATAATCTGAAACAAAAGAACGCAAAACCCCTTCTTTAAGAAAGCCTACACGATCATTTAAATCATCTATCCTAACAACAAAATTATCTTTTTTTAATCTTTTAAGCCTGAACAGAGTTGAGAATGTGGAGATTTTATCTTTGACCTTTATATCATCTTTCAGTAAGTTATAAAGGAAATCTTCCAAAACTATTCCTCTTTTGATTTACTCTGGCTTGTTATCTTTCAAAGCCTGTCTGTATGCTGAATTGACAAATCCTCTTATTATAGGATGAGGCTCGTCTCTTGTTGATCTGGATTGTGGAACAAATAATGTCGAGATGAAAAAATCTTTATCCTTCAATTCAATAATACGAATTTCTCCGTCTTTATCAACACCGGAAAAAACCAGCTCAGAATGTGTAAGCTTATCCTGAAATTCAGGATTAATTCCAAAATTACAATAATAGTTTTCTTCAGCTTCTGCTTTTTCATACCACTGAAATGCTTTTGTCCCGTCTTTTATCTGAATCTTCATAGTTTTACCAGCTAAAGAGCAAACAAGTTTATTCACAAATAATAGAGAAGATTCTGAATCATATTCTTCATGCTGGGCTTCTTCATATCCAAGCATATTTCTTGCTATTTCTATAACAGTATGCTGAAATCCAGCACAGGTACCAAGGTGAGGAATATTATTTTCACGAGCATATTGTATTGCGTTAACTGCGCCATCAAGGCTTTTAAAAGGACTTCCTGGAGCGCTCCAGATTCCATGAAAACCTGATAATGCTTTTTGGGGTTCATTTTCCAGAAGGGATGTATCAATCCACTTATACTCTATTGAAAACTCAGAATCTTCAGATAAATAATCAAGTGACTGTGTTAAAGATGTATGAGGGAGCAAATCCTCACGAAATTCTCCAACTATTGCTATATTAACCTTCAATTGTTAGACCTCCACTTAAATGATTCTTAACAAAATATCACTTAAAAGAGCTCTTTATACAACTACTTTATCAAAAAATCTCATATTCAATTTCGATATCCAGATCTCGGGCGGAATCTATGACCATTTTCATATCACGTTCTCCAATATGAGCGTTATAAATTTGCCTTTTTTCATTAAGCTCTTTTACCATCAGGTAAAGAGTCTTGTAATCAGCCCCGGCCACTTTTTCCAATGAATCGTATCCGCATTCCATTAAAACATAAGCAAATGTATGATTAACCCATCTTATACGAGAAAGGTCGGTTAATTTTGTGAGCAATAATATATCATTTTTAGTGATACCAGTCTTTTCTGAAAGAGAATTACGTTTTTCGGCAGTCAAAATTTTGTCATATAATTTAAAAGTATCTTTTAGCCCTATTTTTTCGAGCTTTTCAATAGTGTCTTCAGAAACACATGGAAAATCTTTTAGCTTGTTCGGCTTTTGCCTGTATCCGTTTAGAACCCGCTTAAGAACTTCAAAATATTTTTCAGGAAGGCCACATTTGTCAGAAAGCATTTTTATATTGTCTTTCTTTTTAAGGGCGGTTAATAGCTCATCAAGATTATTGAAATTCTGATTTTTAATCGCTTCAAGATTATCATCTATATTTTCTTCAAGTATTTTCCAGCTTGGAATAAACTCCATCGATTTTAAAATATTTTTATATTCATCAAGACTGATTTTTTTTAGATTAACATAATATCCCATGCTCCATCCCCTAAATTACCTACTGATGTCCCTATCTTTTACAATGTTAAACAGCAGATTACCTAAATCAACATTTTCTATCCAATTTTTTTCTTGAGCTTCTTTTATTCCTTCATTAAACTCTTTAAAACCAATTTGATAATCTTTTTCCAATAACAAAATCCCATCTAAAATTGTAAATAAGCCATTATTACTCTCTGATTCATATTCTTCAACATATTGCCTCATTAATACATTAGCCTCATAATTTTTGTTATTTAATATTTTTGCGGTAATTAGATACAACAAAAAGAAAGAAGATTTATCTGCCCCGGAGTCTTTGGCAATGTTGTATGCTTTTGTGTAATATAACTCAGCTTTGACAAAATCTTTGAGAATCTGATCCCCTTGAGCGACATACCAATTAGCCCAGAAGAGGCTTTTATCAGAAAGTTCTTTCTCAGTTTTTTTCTTAAAATAACATATTGAACGTTTTTCAGCCCCCGAATATAGGTAACAGATATTTATGCAGTCCATCACGTCTGTTTTAATGTGATCAGGAATTTCATGCTTATCAAGAATTAACTGAAACTGCTCCAAAGCTTCATTATAATTTTTTATATAAAAAAGACATGCGCCAATAGATCTTTGGACTTCCGTTTGTTCCATTTTGCTTAGCAATTTTAAATCGATGGATTTATATACTTTTAATGCTTCTTTGTAGTGACCGATTTGCTCTAATTCCAAACCATATTTTAAATCAGACAAATATTTCTCCAATAATATTTTGTTGATTCTTATGTAAGACAGGATGTATTTAAATGGTAGCATCAAATAATACTATCATCAATTATTATGTTACTTTATTGCGCCGCCATGAAAAACGCATTCATAAACTTTTACGGCCTGAAAAAAGATTTCTTCTTCACCCGTAAACCAATCAAAAGAACCTTTCACGTTACAATGATAAGTAAAGTATCCATTCTGATAGATCTCAGGCCCTCTAAACGGTTTTTCATGGCAGACTTTTAATAAACACTCTTTAAGAAAATCACCTGAAAAATTGTTATCAAGAACCCGGCCCGAATAATTCATTGACCAGAATGGTTTATCATCTATATATAAGACCTCTTCTCCAATAAATCTTTCTCCACCAAAATAGGAATCTAAATATGACAACTTTCCATTTTTATACGCTAAATCATGAGAGCATAATCTGGAGGATTTAGTTTCAGGCGAACACGAGGCATATGTATTTTTCTTTGCAGTACATAAAAACTGCTGAATTTCATCAATATTACCTAAATCAAGATTGTCGTATTTTTCATATTCATTCCAGCCTTTTATTAGAAAGTCTACTGTTACCCCGAATAAAGAACTTAACTCAAGCAATCTGTCAACTTCAGGAATTGATTCGCCTTGTTCCCACTTTGTTACGGCCTGTCTTGATACATCCAATTCTTCAGCTAATTGTTCCTGAGTCAGACCTATTTTCGTTCTTAATTCATATAGTCTTTTTCCAATATTCATTCCTCACTCCTTAAGGAATATTTTATTCACCCATTATAGACAAAACAATCAATCTATAGTTTCATTTTGGCAACAGCCAGTTGCAGGAAGCAAACTCATGAAATCTTTTCTATTATTTCAACAAGAAATCAGTACAGAATTAATACCTGCATTTTTTATTAAATTTCTCCTGCCTAAATAAATAACTATAACATATCGTTATTATCCGATGTCGTCTGTTGTAAAAAAATTTCAGGACAGAAGAGGAAGAGAGCCTGTATATTTTGCAACCCTTTTTCCGGAACCTATTAATGCTATACCGCTATAAGTAATATCTTCAGCAATTGTACCAAGCATTTCAGCGGTATACGCATCATAAGTTTTGTTTCTCTGGGCAACTTTTGTAAAAGGAATCAATTCTATACCATCATCAAGCCGAACATTTTTAACTATTTCAGTTATTTTATTTTCATCAGCTGATAAAATTGGAATAACAAGACTTGTGATACCTGAATATTCATTCCCTTCAGCATCTTTTACAGCTTCTCCCACAATTGAGGGATACATAGCTCCTAATGAGATTCCAATAACTGCGGCTGTATTTGCTGCAAGTCCGTTTGGTAAAGATTCGTTAATAATTATAGATACTTTCATGAAAAAGACATTACATTTTATGCAATTTTTTTAATTGTATAAAATTGCTTTTTTTAATTCATAAAATAAAAAAGATAAACCCGCAAAAAGAATATCTTTGCGGGCAGAATCTCACTAAGCCTTTTCGACAACAACCGCGATTGTCTGAGAATCTTCAGAATACGTGCCACCGGCAGCATCTGAACAGGTTTCTATAACCCTGAATCCGTTTTCACGCATCTCGTTTTCAAGAGTATCCAGATTAAAATACTGAAGCCAATTAAAAATACTGCGGGTCCTTTCAGCTTCAAAAATATCATATTTATAAAGCATAACCCTTTGCTCCATGTACTTCCAGCTTTGGCAGAGACAGGTATATTCAGATGAAGACCAGAATCCGTCCATAAAATTGCGGTTTAATATTGAAGCCTCTTCGCGAGAATCAAATGCTTTTATTGAAAACACATCCAGAAAGATTTTTCCATCCGCTTTAAGGATATTATTCATTCTTCCCAAAAGCCTCTTCCGTTGAGCCGGAGACAGTGCGCAATAATCACAGTAGATCATTGTTGCCAGATCAAAGCCGGCAGGGGTATCTGCCTCAAGGTAATTTCCCTGAATATAGTTGATTTTCCGTCCTTCTTTTGATGCTGCATTTTTAGCGTATTCTATTGAACGGGAAGAAAAATCTATACCGGTTACTTCTGCTCCGGCATCATGAAACCTGCTTGTATAAAGTCCCGGCCCGCAGCCAAAGTCAACAACCTTTGCGCCAGTTCTGAAATTAAAACGTTCAGCAATCCAAGCTGCGGATTTATCTATAAACCCATGCGGTCTGGATGCCGGCTCTGAATCCGGATCAAGATGGTAGGCAAGCATCTTTTGGGAGATATGCTCATCCGCCCAAAGATCATATGCTGTGTATTCACTCCAAACCTCTGGTTTGTCAGTGAGCTTGTAAAGAAAATTATATTTTTCCTGATTTGTCATTTCACGCTTCCTTTGACGTAATAAATCTACGTCATATAAAATTTGAGATAAAAAAGATTTGTTTGTAAAATTCTATAAAGCGTTCATAACGAGAGAACTATATCAAAGTTTTATTTTTTTGTCCTGTATAATTCTTCATTCTTTAAATATTTTGCGGCCTTTTTGTTCATTAAAACATTACAAAACTACTAAGAACTCTTTTTATACAAAGATAAACCAAAGCCAAACAAAATAAATATTACGCCAGAGATTCTATCCAGCATTTTTTGAAACTCACTTTTCTTTAAAAAATTGCTTAACTGACTGCTGAAAAATGCATAGAGTAATTCAATAACCATGGAGACTATAATAAATCCTCCGCTGAGAATAATTGATTGAACCATTAATGGGCTGTCTGTATTTATAAATTGAGGGAAAAATGCGCCGGCAAAAATCAAGCCTTTAGGGTTTGTAACTGAAATCAGAACTCCTTTCAGAAAATATTTTTGCTCAAATGTAACATCATTACTTTCTCTGGATTCTTTAAACGAACCAATTATTTGAGAGATTCCTAAATAAATAAGATATAAAACTCCCAGCCATTTGATAATAAGAAAAATTGAAGAAAAATATAATAGAATTGTTGCAATTCCAGAAAGTGAAATAGCAAATAATAATATCATTCCGACCTTTATTCCAAGTATTGTCAGGATTCCTTTTGAAAATCCATGCTTTATACTATTATTCATTATCAAAATAATATTTGGACCTGGTACTATAACAATTATTGCTACAGCCAATAAATAATTTAATAAGGTATTAGTGCTCATTAGCCTTCCTGATGTAACTTATATTCTTACTCAACACATTTATCTAAAATAACAACCTGCTTCATTGTAGCATCCATTTTTATTTTAGTTCCAATTGGAATTATTGTATTCGGTGTATTATGGCCGAAATCATTACATTTTAAAATCGGAAAATCATAATTTTTAACTACATTCATAACAATCTCTTCATACGGTATCTTACTTTTATGATTGTAGTATCCAAGCCATAATCCCTTTATTTTATCAAAAACTCCCATTTGATAGAGACGTGATAATTCCGCGTCTACTTCTTCAGGAGAACTGGATACATCAAATGTTTCCAGTAATAAAATTTTGTTTTCAAAATCAGGCTGATAATATGTCCCGGCAAGTTTGTTGAGACAAGTTAAATTTCCTCCTATCAAGATACCTTGAGCCATTCCATCTCTAACACATATCCACTCAGAATTATGTTTTACATTTCCAATCTTGCCTTCAATTAATCTGTCAAAAAATTCTTGTTTGTCATAATCTGTATAATCCGATCCAAATCCCCATATGACATCATTGCCATGAAAAGTTATTAATCCTGTTTTTTGATAGATAGCATTAAGAAGAACGGTAATATCGCTAATACCCAAAAAGATTTTTGGGTTCTTTTTGATCATTTCAAAGTCCAATAAAGGCAACACTGAATTTGAATTGGCTCCACCCTGACTGCAAATAATTGCTTTTACGTCAACATCAGCAAACATAGAATTGATATCTTCAGCTTTGTCCTCTGGGCTTGCAGAATATTTAAGGGTATTACTTAAAGCGTTTTTTCCTATTTTTATTTTAAACCCAAGATTCTTGAAGAAATCAATTCCTTTATCAAACTGATTTTTCAATTCGTCTGAAACTGCCGCGGATGGAGACACAATGCCAATGGTGTCTCCAATTTTTAATTTTTTTGGAATCATAGATGTGTCTACTTCCTTTTAATATTTACAAACTGCTACTCGTTTAAATATGTCTGCTTATAAAACTTTCCCCAGAAGATCTAAGCATTTTTTACAGGTTTTGAAGTATCATATGCAAGTTCAATATAGTTTTTGTTATTATATTCGAATTCGTGAATCTTATCCATTTTCAATTTATCCATATGTGCTTTTACAGATCTTGGATTTTTGGAATTAACAAATGTAACTAAAATTGGATACCTTTCCCGCATTATGGTTCTTGCAAAATCAAACAGTCCTTCAAGGATACCTTTTCCACGATAATTTTTATCAATACATATTGGCCCATATTGATAAGAGTTTTTAGTTGTTAAGACCTGACCAATG
>JAQQAK010000210.1 GCA_028527945.1 Spirochaetaceae bacterium | reverse complement strand
GGAGAAATGGGGCTTAATATTGCGCATGAAATAAAGAATCCGCTTACGGCTGTAAAAGGATTTTCTCAACTCATGCATAGAAGAAATGTTGATCGCAGCAAAATGAATGAGTATCTGGCTCTAATGGATGATGAGCTTAATCGCATAGATAAATTATTAAACGATCTTCTTATAAATGGAGGAAGATCGCGGCTAAAACTTGAATCTGTAGATTTTTATAACATACTAAGAGAGTTTGTTGTTATTTATACTAATATTTATCCTGATATCAATTTTAAGATGGAGACTTATATTTCAGCGTCTGCCATTGTGAAAGTCGATAAAAATAAAATAGCTCAGCTGTTGGATAATCTTGTAAAAAACAGCGTAGAATCAATTCATGAAAAAACTCCTCTGCATGGAAAGAATATTGAGTTTAATTTATTGATCAACAGTGATGAAATAATTCTAAAAATAAAAGATAATGGAAAAGGTATTCCGCCAGAAAACGTTAACCGGATAATGACTCCTTTTTTTACAACTAAGGCTGAGGGAAACGGGCTAGGTATGAATTTATGTCTTGGAATAGTTGAAAAGCATAATGGTAATATTCGTGTTTTTTCAAAGCCGGAAGAATTTACTGAGGTTGTTATTAAATTTAAAAGAGAACTATTGGAGAAGCTTTATGACGCGCAAAATATTGATAGTTGATGATGAACCAAATGTTCGAAGATTTCTTTCTGAGTTATTAAACGAAGATCAGTATCAGATCGAAACTGCTGCCAACGCGGCAGAAGCTATGCATAAGGCATGTTCTTTTCAGCCTGATGTAATATTTTTGGATCTAAAGCTTCCTGATGGAAATGGCCTGCACATGATAAAACCATTAAAACAGCTTGATTCTTCACCTCAGGTTATTATTATTTCTGCTTTGGGGACAGTAGAAAATGCTGTAAATGCTACCCGTCTTGGAGCTTATGATTTTATTACAAAGCCGTTTGATATTGAGAAAATAACACTTACTTTAACACGATGTTTTGAATACCAGCAACTTTTTCGTGAAAATTACATATTAAAACAGTATCGTCAGGAATGTCCGCTGTTTCAGGAATTTATTGGAGAATCTCCAAACATAATAAGAATAAAGAGAAGAATCTTAAAATTAGTAAATACAGATGTTCCTATCCTTATTACAGGAGAGACCGGAACTGGAAAAAATATTTTGGCCAAGCAAATTCATTATACAATTTCTGAAGGAGCAGCTCCGCTTGTGTATATAAACTGTTCAAATATTAGTGAAAGTCTCTTTGAATCTGAATTGTTCGGGCATGAAAAGGGCTCATTCACTGGTGCTGTTGAAAGGAAAAAGGGGCGTTTGGAAGAAGCTTCAGGTGGTTCTGTTATTTTGGATGAAATTTCTGAAATACCTTATTCTCTTCAGGCAAAGCTTTTAACATTTTTACAGGAAAGAACGTTTTTCAGGGTTGGTGGACGTCAGGAACTTAAGGTCGAAACCAGAATTATTGCCTTAACAAATAGAAATCTTCTGGATGAAATTGATAATGGGCGGTTTAGAAAGGACCTCTATTACAGGCTTAATGTTATTCATTTTGAAATTCCGCCACTTAGAGAGAGGAAGGAAGATATAGTATTATTGTGCAGACATTTTCTTGATACTTTTTTCAAAAATTATGGCGGAATAAGAAAGCAGCTTGATGCTCCAGGATTTGAATATCTGAGAAATTATTCATGGCCTGGCAATACCCGTGAACTTAAGAATATGCTTGAGAGGGCATATATATATTCTGATGGAGAAACACTTTCTGTTGATGAATGCTCAATAAAAAATGATTTTGAATATGATGAAGAATATAGTTTGAAAGAGCAACTTCAAAATATTGAAAAGCAATTTATTGTTGCCTCTCTTATAGAAGAGGGCGGAAATAGAAAAAATACAGCTAAAAAACTTAAAATAGGTCTTCGAACTCTTCAATATAAGATTTCAGAATATGGAATTGACTTATAAAACGAAGAAAATTGCACACCATAAGTGCAAGAAATTGCACTTATAATCTGTTTTATTTATTTATAAATTTTAAAACTCTTTTAATTCATTACTATGTGGATAATTATTTATCTTTTATAAATTATTGAATTTGGCCTGAAAATTGCTATGGTTTTTAAAAACAAATAGGAGGAATCTAATGATTCGTGTTTTAGGGTCTTTTTTTTCAAAGGTTGCCAGACGATGGCTTCCTGATGCATTTTTATTTGCTCTCATTCTTAGTTTTATAGTTTTTGCTCTGGGAATGATTGTTGAAGGATGTGGTTTTATTGAGATGACTAAGTACCTTGGGGGAGGTATGTGGTCTTTTCTTGGTTTTTCAATGCAGATGGCGTTGATAATTGTTACAGGTAGCGCAATGGCTACATCAAAGCCTGTACATAAAGTTTTAAAGTCTATAGCCAAGACTGCGAAAACACCAACACAAGCCATCGTTCTTGTAACTTTTGTTGCTGCAGTTTGCTGCTGGCTTAATTGGGGGTTTGGTCTTATTATAGGAGCTCTTCTTGCAAAAGAACTTGCCAGAACTGTTAGAGGTATTCATTATCCGCTTCTTGTTGCTGCTGCATACAGTGGTTTCGTTGTTTGGCATGCTGGTTTGTCCGGTTCTATTCCATTAAAGGTTGCTGGTGCTGATTCTATAATGAAGCAGTTTGCAGATGGTGCTATAGTTCCAGCAACAGAAACCTTTTTGTCTGTTCCAAACTTAATTCTTGTTGGAATAATTGTTTTCACAATGCCTTTAATAAACAGAATGATGCATCCAAAAGCTAAAGAAGAGGTTTTAGAAGTAGATCCAAATCTGTTTGAAGAAGAAGTAGAAGAAGTTGAAAAGGATAAAAAAGATATGACTCCTGCTGAGAAGCTTGAGAATAATATGATCCTTTCAATGATAATTGGAGCTTTGGGTTTAATTTATATAGTTTATTACTTTGTTACCGGTGGTTCAATATCTCTAAATATTGTTAACTTCATATTTTTAATCATTGGTATTCTTCTCCATAAGACTCCTATCAGATATGTTCGTGCTGTTACTGAGGCGACAAAGGGAGTTGGCGGTGTTATTCTCCAGTTCCCATTCTATGCTGGTATTATGGGTATGATGATAAACTCAGGTCTTGCTAATACACTTTCTCAGGGATTTGTTACAATTTCTAATCAGACTACATTTCCATTTTTCACTTTTCTTTCTGCCGGTGTTGTTAACTTCTTTGTTCCTTCAGGTGGTGGTCAGTGGGGAGTTCAGGGCCCAATCATGATGCCTGCTGCAAAGGCTTTGGGCGTACCATATTCCTCAACAGCAATGGCTGTTGCTTGGGGTGATGCTTGGACAAACATGATTCAGCCATTCTGGGCTCTACCTCTTCTCGGTGTTGCAAAGCTCAATATTCGTGACATTATGGGCTATACAACAGTAATCCTTCTTTATACAGGAGTTATTATCTCCTTGTTTATGTTGTTCGTCTTTTAGGGGGCAATATGAAAGATGTATATATTTTAGATGCATCCCGTACAGCGGTAGGTAGTTTTGGAGGTTCTCTCTCCGGAATCCATCCCGCTCAATTTGCTAAAGATGTTATTATAGATTTATATAATCGTAATAACATTGAACCGGAAGAAATCAATGAGGTTGTTCTTGGCAATGTTCTGGGCGCAGGTCTTGGTCAGAATGTCGCACGACAGGCCGCAATTTATTCAAATATACCGGTAGAAAAGACCGCACTATCCATTAACATGGTGTGCGGTTCTGGTCTTAGGGCAATGATGCTTGGTACTCAGTTTATTAAGTGTGGTGATGCTGACATTGTTATTGCTGGTGGAACAGAAAATATGTCAATGTCTCCTTATCTTCTTCCAAAAGCCAGAACTGGTTACAGGATGGGGAATGGCGAAATTGTTGATGGTATGGTGCATGATGGTCTTTGGGAAAAGTTCAATGATTATCATATGGGAAATACCGCTGAGAATCTTGCGGTCAAATATAACATAAGCCGCGAAGAGCAAGACATTTTTGCGTGTGCTTCACAGAACAAAGCTGAGGACGCTAAAAAGTCAGGAAGGTTTCAGGAAGAGATTACATCTGTTGAAATCCCTCAGAGAAAAGGTGATCCAATAATTTTTAAGGAAGATGAGTTTATAAGAGATGGTGTAACTGTAGAGGCATTATCCAAGCTCCGTCCTGCTTTTAAGAAAGACGGTACTGTAACTGCCGGAAATGCTTCGGGAATAAATGATTCAGCCGCCGCCGCAGTTTTGGTTTCTGAAGATTACCTCAAGCAGAAAGGTGTTGAACCGCTGGCAAGAGTTGTTTCTTACGGGTACGCGGGGTGTCCTCCTGAAATTATGGGAATTGGTCCTGTAGGTGCTGTAAAAGTTGCTCTTGAAAAAGCAGGGTGGACAACAAACGATTTGGAACTTATCGAAGCTAACGAGGCTTTTGCGGCTCAAGCGATAGCAGTTAACAAGGAGCTTGGCTGGGATACTTCTATTATAAATGTGAACGGTGGAGCTATTGCTATAGGCCACCCAATAGGAGCCAGCGGAGCCAGAATCCTTATTACTTTATTATATGAAATGAAAAGAAGAAATCTTCACAAGGGGCTTGCCACACTTTGTATTGGCGGAGGAATGGGCGCGGCTCTCTGTGTAGAGATGTAAGCGGAGGATTGTTATGAAAGAGAAAAAAATACTTACTAGTGATGCTGCTGCTGAACTTGTAAAATCAGGCGATGTAGTTATGGTTGGAGGCTTCATGGGATGCGGATCTCCTCCGGAGATTCTGTCTTCTCTTGAAAAAGCCGGTACAAATAATTTAACACTTGTTTGTAATGATGCCGGATGGTATATGCCTGATAAGGGAATGGTTAACGGGGTTGCTCCTCTTGTTTTGAATAAGCAGTTCTCAAAAGCTATTACCACCCATATAGGGTTAAATTCAGAAATGCAGCGACAGATGCTGTCTGGAGAAACTGATGTCCAGCTGGTTCCTCAGGGAACTCTTGCTGAAAAAATAAGATCTGCTGGTTGTGGACTTGGAGGATTTCTGACTCCTACCGGAGTAGGAACAGAAGTAGAGGAAGGTAAAGAGGTTATTGAGCATGATGGAAAGAAGTATCTTCTTGAGTATCCGCTAAAAGGTAATGTTGCTCTTCTTCACGCAAGTGTCGCAGACAAAGCTGGTAACCTTCTTTTTGCGCGATCTGCGCGAAACTTTGGGCCGCTAATGGCAATGGCGTGTGATCTTGTTATTGTTCAGGCAGATAAAATTGTAGAGATTGGAGAACTGGATCCGGAAGCTATAATTACTCCGTCAATCTTTGTTGATTATCTGGTTCAAACAGTTAACGCGGAGGGCAAATAATTATGGAATATAAACCTAATAAGAATGTTATAGCTAAACGTATAGCCGGGCTTTTAACAGATGGCAGCGTAGTAAATCTTGGAATAGGACTTCCTACACTTGTTGGAAACTATGTTCCTGAAGGTGTTGATATAATTCTTCAATCAGAAAACGGATTTATAGGGCTTGGGCCTGTTCCAGAGAAAGACTCTATCGATCCTTTTCTTGTTAATGCGGGAGGTTCTCCTGTTACAATGATTGACGGTGGATGTTTTTTTGATTCATCAATGTCTTTCGGAATTATCCGTGGAGGGCATGTTGATTATACTGTTCTTGGTGTTCTTGAGGTAGATCAGGACGGTAATTTGGCGAATTATAAAATTCCTGGAAAAATGGTTCCGGGGATGGGCGGTGCTATGGATTTGACCGTAGGTTCAAAAAAAGTAATAGCCGCTACAGTGCATTTTGATAAGAAGGGTAATTCCAAGCTTATGAAAAAATGTACACTGCCTTTAACTGCTCAGAAAGAAGTTGATATTCTTGTTACAGATGTTGGTTACTTTGAGATCAAAGACGGGGCATTTATTCTTAAAGAAACATTTGCTCCATATACTGCTGATTTTGTAAAGGAAAATACTGAAGCTAATCTTATTGTTGCTGAAGATTTTAAACAAGTAGAAATTGTATAATACAATTCTATAGTAAGTTATGTGAGACTGTCAGGTTAATTAGTTTGACAGTCTCATTTTTTTTATTTTTTTCCGGTTAGTTTAATTATATGATAACCAAATTGGGTTCGTACAACTTCGCTGATACTTCCAATTCCCATTCTCGAGCATGCTCTCTCGAATTCAGGAACCATTTTACCTGGGCCAAACCATCCAAGATCTCCGCCTTTTGATTTGCTTGGACATGTTGAGAAATCTCTGGCGATTGCTTCAAAGTTTGCACCCTGTTTAATTCTTTTCTGTAAATCTCTTGCCTGGCTTTCGCTTTTGACAAGAATATGACTAGCTTTCCATTCCATAAGCCGATTTTATATTCAGAATTTATTTTTTTCAAGCAAAGTTGAGGAAAAAGTGCTCTAAAGTTGATTTATCGTGTTTTACATTATTTACAATCACTTTACAGCTTCTTAACCACAGTAGAGTTGTTATACGCTAAGTTGTTATTGTGAGAAATAAAATTGCTTTTATGATTTTATGTTTTGCTGTTGGTTTTTATATATATGCCGCAGCAGCTTGTTTAAGCGGTAATAGTACCTCTGAGCCAGACTCTCTATCTATTGATAACAATAATTCATTTGGCTGTTTATCATTACCTTTCTCACGAGAAGTCTCGGGTACATTTGGAGAAGCTCCTTCTGGTCCTCCTGATGGACCTGGTTCGCCAATGAAGGCAGAAATCCTTACAGATAAAGAGGCTTCAGACTATTTTATAGACCTTGATTCTTCAACAATATTAATAAACGCTTATGTTGATTATCTTTATGAAAAAGGAATTATTATCGATGACGGCAGTAGATTGTTCAGGCCAAATGATAATCTTTCTAAATCTGAGGCTTTAAATATTTTTTTGCGAATATATGGTGATTCAGTCACAACAGTTGTTTTAGCTGGCGAGACAGATACTTCTTTTTTAACGATGGAAGAATTTGCTATATGGATTTATGATGCTGAAAAAATTAATGGAATGCCTTCTGATATGGAAAGCGATGATGTTTCTTTTTATGAAGACGCAGATTCTATTAGTGAAAATGCTCATAAAGCTGTGGCAACGTTAACAAAGCTAGGTATTTTTCAAGCCGATATTAATGGCAATTTTAATCCTGAAAGTTTTATAACCAGAGGAAATGCTTCTCTTGTTTTTTACAAGCTTACTTTTCTTGGTGGCGGTCCAGGAGGTCCTGATGGTAAACCAGGGCCTCCGCCTCCAGGCAGAGCTGCTGCCGGATTAAGGCAGAAATCTCTATTGAGTAGTTTTATTATGGGTGACGGGAAAGGTTCTTGCGGCAACAGTCCTTTTTCCGGAGCCCTTTGTTTAAGTTTTTCTCAAAATGCGAAGCACTATGATTGTATGGAGCTTTAAAAATAGAGAAAGGTTTTATGGAGTAATTGATGCTGGAGATAAGTCAGCTAATGTCTTGTTTTTTTAGATAAAAACTATAGAAAATTTAACAACTTGTTATGTTATATATGATTATCGAATGTTGTTAAATTTTCTTCAAAACCCAACCAGGGTTTTGAAAGAGTCTTAATGGTATAAAAAAAGGCGAGAGCCTGAGAGATCTATCTTTTTTTAATTCTCCCCCGATATTTCGGGGTGTCTCCGGTGTAAGAGTTTCTTGCATCGGAGGCTTTTTTTTGCATTTACGTGTTCCTTGAAAACCATTATCTAACATGGTAATATGCACCCTATACTGGGAGATTTTAAATTATCAATGGCAAAGGCTAAAAATAACACTTACGATGAAAGCAAGATAAAAACGCTTAGCTCGCTGGAGCATATCCGACTCCGTTCAGGTATGTATATTGGCCGGCTTGGAGACGGAACAAACCTTGATGATGGTATTTATATACTCATTAAAGAGGTTATAGATAACTCTATAGATGAGTTTATAATGGGCAATGGTTCAAAGATTGTTGTTCAGGTTGAAGAAGACCGGGTTAAGGTTCGTGACTACGGACGGGGAATTCCTCTTGGCAAGGTAATTGATTGTGTTTCTATTATAAATACCGGAGCCAAATATAATGATGATGTTTTTCAATTTTCAGTTGGCCTTAACGGTGTTGGTACAAAGGCTGTAAACGCTCTATCAGAATATTTTCGTGTAGTTTCTTTTAGAGAAGGAAAGTTTTTTGAAGCTATTTTTGAGCGTGGTAATCTTAAGAAAAAACGTCAGGGAAAGGCTGAGAAAGAATCTGATGGAACCTATGTCGAGTTTGTTCCAGATAAAGAAATTTTTGGAACTTATAAATATAATTTTGAATTTATTGATCAGCGAATATGGAATTACGCTTATCTAAATAGTGGCCTGACCCTTTATTTAAACAAGCAGAAGTATGAATCAAAAAATGGTTTATTGGATCTTTTAGATTCTGAAGTTGGCGAAACAACTATTTATGATATTGGATATTTTAAAAATGAAAAGGTTGAATTTGCTTTTGCTCATACCAATACATATGGTGAAAACTATTTTTCTTTTGTAAACGGCCAGTATACCTCTGATGGAGGAACTCATCAAAGCGCTTTTCGAGAAGGGTTTCTGAAGGGTGTTAATGAATTTTATAAAAAAAATTATTCTGGAGTTGATGCCAGAGACGGCCTTGCGGGAGCGATTGCTATAAAACTACAAAATCCTGTTTTTGAAAGTCAGACAAAGAATAAACTGGGGAATACAGAAATCAGAACCTGGCTTGTTAATGAGGTGAAGTCTGGAGTAGTTGATTTTCTTCACAAAAACAGCGATGCCGCAAAAAAACTGGAAGATAAAATTATAACTAATGAAAAGCTTCGAAAAGAACTTAATGCTGTAAAAAAAGAGGCAAGAGAAGCCGCCAAAAAAATAGCCCTTAAAATCCCTAATCTGAAGGATTGCAAGTATCATCTTGGAGACAAGAAGGGTGAAGATTCCATGATTTTTATAACTGAGGGGTTGTCAGCTTCCGGTTCAATTGTGTCTGCCAGAGATGTTTATACACAGGCGGTTTTCAGTTTGCGTGGAAAGCCTTTTAATGTTTGTGGAAAAAATAGAACAGCAATTTATAAAAATGAGGAGCTTTTTAATTTAATGATGGCTTTAGGTATTGAAAATGATGTAGAAACACTTCGTTATGGTAAGCTCGTTATTGCTACTGATGCGGATTATGACGGTTTTCATATCAGAAACCTTCTTTTAACATTTTTCCTTTCGTTTTTTGAAGAGTTGGTTACTGCTGGAAGGGTTTATATTCTTGAAACTCCTCTTTTTCGTGTTCGAAATAAAAAGATAACTCGTTATTGTTATAGCGAAAAAGAGCGTGATGAAGCATTTTCGGAAATCTCAAGTCCTGAAATAACTCGTTTTAAAGGTCTTGGTGAAATATCTCCAAAGGAATTTGGGCAATTTATTGGCGATGGAATAAAACTTGTAAAAGTCAGTATTAAAAGTATCAAAGATATACCTGATACTCTTGAGTTTTTTATGGGTAAAAATACTCCAACCCGTCGCAGCTTTATTATGGAGAATCTTGTTTAATGGCATACGCAAAAACACTTTTTAACACAAACTTTTTAGAATACGCATCATACGTTATTAAAGATAGAGCCATTCCTGAAATTGAAGACGGCCTTAAGCCTGTACAAAGAAGAATACTTCATTCACTTTTTGAAATGGATGATGGTAAGTTTCATAAGGTTGCCAATGTTGTTGGGCATTGTATGAAATATCATCCTCATGGAGATGCTTCAATTTATTCAGCCCTTGTTGTTTTAGCAAATAAAGAACTTTTTATTGATAAACAGGGAAACTTTGGAAATATTTTTACCGGAGACCCTGCCTCAGCCCCCAGATATATCGAATGCCGTGTTTTACCTCTTGCTAAGAAGATCCTCTACAACCCTGAAATAACAGAGTTTATAGATTCCTATGATGGCAGAAATAAAGAACCTGTTTCCTTTCGCTCCAAGATTCCGGTCATTCTTGTTCAGGGTGCAGAAGGTATTGCTGTTGGAATGTCAACAAAGATTATGCCTCATAATTATGAAGAGGTTCTTGAAGCTCTAAAGTCTTGCCTTCAGGGAAAGAGTTTTCAGTTGTTTCCGGATTTTCCTACCGGAGGTATTCTTGATGTTTCAGATTATGCTGATGGTAACGGAAAGCTTCTTGTTCGCGCAAAGCTTGATACCTCAGACCCTAAAAAAATTGTAATTAGAGAAATACCTTTCGGAACCACTACTGAAAGTTTAATGAACTCTATAGAAAATGCCGCAAGACGGAGTAAGATAAAAGTTTCAAGTATTACAGATTA
>JAQQAK010000209.1 GCA_028527945.1 Spirochaetaceae bacterium | reverse complement strand
TTAGAAGCTGCAAAACTTCACATTCAGGAACTTTATTAAAAGAAATGGGTTTCCCCATTTTTAGATTAACCTACATAAAATCATCAAAGGTTCTTGATCGTTTCAGAAAGAGCTTGTTAGCACTGGTTAGTGAAAAAAAATCTTTAAACCAGAGTTCAGCAATTTGTATTTCCAAAACAATAAAAATATTAATGAGATAGCTTTTCCTTTATTGGAAGGGTAGATGGTAATTTTTTTAGAGAAGGCTGAGTTTAGTTGATTGCTTAACCTCAGATAGCCCTAGTTTTATGTAACATATAAAGGATGTTTCATGAGTAATACAGTAACAATTATAATTTATTCAAGTGCTGCTGGCTTTCCCATTTTTATTGGAGGTTTAATATCAAGTGTTTTTCAAATGAAAGATTACAAACATAAAAAAGTTGTAAATCATTTTATTACCGCATTTGGAGGAGGAGCTCTTCTTTCTGCAATTTCTTTTGTTCTTATTCCACAAGCTGTTACAGATATGAATCTAATAGAGATGATTCCAATATTCTTGGCTGGAACTATAGCTTTTATGTTTTTAGATATACTCAGTAATAAAATTGGCGGCTCTATAGCACAGGTTTTATCAATGATGATGGATTTTATTCCAGAGGCATTAGCTTTAGGAGCATCATTTGCTGTAAACCATAGTTTTGGATTGTTAATAGCATTATTTATTGGATTGCAAAATTTACCTGAAGGATTCAATTCTTATATTGAATTAAGTACAAAATTGAAGAAACAGAAGATCTTGTTGTTACTATTTGCACTTAGCTTTGTCGGAATTTTCTCCGCTCTCACTGGAGAATTCCTATTAAGTAAACATGATAATATTGTTGATTCAATTATGCTTTTTTCGGGAGGGGGGATCCTCTATCTGATTTTTCAGGACATCGCTCCAATATCAAAGCTTGAAAATAATTGGCTGCCTGCAACCGGTGCTAGTATGGGTTTTCTGGTAGGAATGATTGGAGAAAAGTTATTGAATTAATACGAATATTACCTTAACAAAATCTACTTCACATAATGAGGCTGTCGTAAAAGACTATAGAGATGTGAAATGAAGCAATAATTGTAGGTCTTTTTGTATTGCTTTACCGGGTATTCATCTAAGTGTAATAATCATCTGGTTTTGTTAAATCTCTGATATAAGCCAGGCAAGGGAATCTTTATGATAAGAAAGTATAGTGATAAAGATTATTCAAATTGTGTAACCATTATAAATGAGGTTTGGAGGTTTGATGTTATATTTAAACCTAAAGAACTTTCAGAATTATTTAAAAAAATATATGTGTTAGACAGTCTGTCTTTAAGTAATTTTGCCATTGTTATTGAAGAAGATAATAAGGTTCAGGGATTTTTGTTTGGCAATTGTGGCTATAAAAATCTGATTAAAAATAATTATAGTGGTTTTGCAGGTAAGATTAAACTGATTATGGAACTCCTCTCTGTCAAGGATGTTTCTCTTAAGAAAAAGATGAATTATATGAAAATCTCACAGATACATGAGAAGAACAGAAATAAAATTGAGCCAAGTCATGAAAACGAAATAAACTTATTCGCTGTTCATCCTGATGTACAAGGTAAAGGATTTGGAAAGGAATTGATCTGGAATTTCATTAATCATTGCCAAAGTCAAAATGCTACACGTGTTACACTTGAAACCGATAAAGAATGTAATTACAAATTTTACAATCATATCGGATTTAAAATGAAAGGTGAATTTTTTTCTCCACTACAAAAAGAATATTCTGGTTCTTCTGGAGACAGTTTTGTTTTTGAATTGAAATTGTGATTGAAAGATCCATACTGAAATTTTATAATAAAGCTCTCTAGCCTATATCAGCCATGCTGCAATCTTGTCTTCTATCCAACGCTTGAAGAGTTAATATAGTATTATAATTGAATAAAGTTTGATTATTAAGAGTTTTTAAGTGAGGTTGTATGGATACGTTAATTATAATCATAATAGCGACAGCAGTAATAATGTCAGTTGGGTTTTATGAAAGAAAAAAATCAAATATAAATATTATTGAAGTTGATAATGATGAAGAAAAAGAAGATTACAATCAAGAATTCATTAAAAATTCTGATGGTAAAGAAGTAATCCCTTTTGTTCGTATTTTTGCACAGTCTGACAAACTTCTTCTTAGATCCTTACTGTCATCAGAAAATATTTATACATATATGACTAGTGAAAACACCAATAGTCTTTTTCCAGGACGAATGATTCAGGGCTATACGGATATGATAATTTATATTTTTAAAGAAGATAAGAAAAGAGCAAAACCAATTGTTGAAGATTATATTTTAAATCTTATTGAAAATATAAATCCGGAAATTAAAGTAAAAGCAATGGATTTTATTTCTGTATTGGCATTAGTTCCTACAAGTCTAAATCAAATAATCCCAGAAATATTAGACTCCGAAGCTAATTCTTCAAATAATACTGAGGCATTATAGGTAATAATTTTAACAGGAGATATTTATGAAATATATGTGTCTTTTAATAGTTGAAGGTGTTATAAAGGAATATTTGTAGCATGGAAGCATTACCGTATTTAAGAGAAGTCTCAGTAAAAAATCATCCAGATGATTTAA
Source organism: Spirochaetaceae bacterium (assembly GCA_028527945.1). Classification (GTDB taxonomy): domain Bacteria; phylum Spirochaetota; class Spirochaetia; order UBA9216; family UBA9216; genus Thalassospirochaeta. The sequence continues at coordinate 11,482 of JAQQAK010000209.1, read as the reverse complement.
ATTCAAAATATCCTTTTAGTATTCCTGCTATTAATTCTTTGACAAATCTTAAATTAGGAAAAAATGTTACATTTTTTATCGGTGAGAATGGAAGTGGAAAATCGACACTTTTGGAGGCACTTGCGATAGCCCTCGGGTTTAACGCTGAAGGCGGATCGGTAAATTATCAATTCAGTACCAGAGATTCTCATTCAAATCTTTATGAATATCTCTCAATTGTTCGTTCATATCTCAGACCGAAAGATGGATTTTTTCTTCGAGCTGAAAGCTTTTTTAATGTTGCCACAAATATTGAAGAGATGGATAGTGTTTCTATGAATGCCCCATCAATAATCGGGGCATTTGGGAATATATCTCTTCACGCTCAATCTCATGGAGAATCATTTTGGTCATTACTTATGAATCGCTTTTTCGGGAAAGGTCTTTATCTTCTTGATGAACCTGAAGCTGCTCTTTCCCCTGCAAGGCAATTGAGTGCATTAAGCAGAATACATCAGTTGGCAGAAAACTCATCGCAATTTATAATAGCAACACATTCTCCAATATTGATGGCATATCCCGGAGCTTTAATTTATGAGTTTTCACGGGAAGGAATAAAAGAGATCGAATATGAAGAAACAGATCATTATCAGATTACAAAATCATTTTTAAATAATCGTGAAATAATGTTGAAAGAGTTGTTTTGAGGTTGATTATTCATATTTATGGACAGAAAAGATTTCATAACCCAAAAGGTGTAAGATGAAGAATAGAAAAGCTAAAACTGAAGATTTTGATAAATTAATTGATATTCGAATACGAGCTATGAAACCTAGTCTTGAAAAGGTTGGTCGTTTTGATAAAAATAGGGCCACTGAACGTTTTAGGAATAGCTTTATTCCTGAGAAGACAATTATTGCAACAAAAAAAGATGAAATTCTTGGTTTTTATATGATAACAATGTGTGAAGAACATATTTTTCTAAATCACCTATATGTTGAACCCAAATTTCAGAATAATGGAATAGGAAAGATGCTTCTCGAGCAAATAAAAGAAATAGCCATAGAACATAATAAATCTATAGAGCTTGAAGCTTTGAAGCAGAGTCTTGCCAATGATTTTTATTGCAAAAATGGTTTTAAAAAAATTGGAGAGTCAGATTTTGATAATTTATATCACTGGGAGCAAGTGTAGTTCTCTCAGTTCTTTTTCTTCATAAAATAGTTTATGTTTGCTGCTAAAACATCATGTTAGTTTTTTTAAGGAAGGTATTTTGCTTGTGAAAATTGAAAGGTTTGATGATGCAAAACATCGTAATCATGTTATTACACTTTGGAAGTCTGTTTTTGGATATCCTGATAGGAGAAATGAGCCTGATTTAGTCATTTCTAAAAAAATTGAGATTGATGACCAGCTGTATGTCGCGGTAGTTGCAGAACAGGTAATTGGTACAATAATGACTGGCTATGATGGACATAGGGGATGGATTTACTCTTTAGCAGTTTTGCCAGAATATAGAAAAATTGGTATTGGCTCTCAACTGCTTAAACACGCTGAAGAAAGCTTAACAGAGATGGGCTGTATGAAGATCAATCTTCAGATTATGAATGAAAATGCAGCTGTCAAAGCTTTTTATAAAAAGAATGGTTATGAAGTTGAAGAGCGTATCAGTATGGGAAAACAGATTAATGCTAATGTTCCAAGCGAAAAATAAAAAGTAAAATAGAGAGGGATGTTCAAAACTGATCGAGTTTTGAAATTAGCTGTTAAAACTATATTTTTGGGGAGAGGGCAAAAACATGAGAAGAAGCGATAAACAAATTACAGATCAGAAGTTGATAGATGAAATACTTTTAAATAATACTATTTGCAGATTGGCACTTTTAGATGGAGAGCGGCCGTATGTAATTCCTATGGACTATGGTTATAATAATCAGACATTTTACTTACATACAGCCACGGAAGGTACAAAACTTGAATTGATCAACAAGAATAATAATGCATGCATTGAAGTAACTGATTCTATAGAGCTTTTGACCTCTGATAAAGGATGCGATTTTAGTACTAAATATCGTTCAGTAATTTGTTCTGGAAAAGTTCAGCCTGTACTTGATTTTGTTCAAAAAGTTGAGGGCCTGAAGGTTATTTTAAAACAACATACCGGGAAATCTGACTGGAATATACCTGAAGCGGCTGTTAAAAGTGTTGTTGTTCTAAAGCTTGATATTGAAACAATTACTGGAAAAATTTCCGGTTTTTAACACTGCTTTAGGCTTTTGAGTGATTAGATTGTGAGATTAACTCTTTGAACTAATATCAATAAAGAGCCTCAGAATTATGTTATTAATTATAAGTTTGTCTTTTTGGCAGGCTAATTCTAAAGTAGGAGAATCATATGAGTTTCAAAACAATTGGAGAATTAGGTCTATCTGAAGAAGTTTGTGAGAAGGCAAAATCTGAACAGGTATATGATAATATTGTAGCTTCATATATTCTGAAAAATGAAGAAGATGGTTATAAGATAATTTTTCAATTTTAGAGAAGTACATTAATATAAGAGTCTCTCTAAATACTGCAGTTTTTAGAGAGACCATAATAAAAAGTTAATACGAGAAGAAAGTGTAATTTATCTAAGAGTTTTATATTTTCTTCATTCACATTGGTTTATTTTTAGTTAGGAGATAGATTGATGAGTTTACTTACCATATTATATATTCTCAATGTAACATTATTATTGCTTCATGAAATAGAATCTGCATATGAAAAAGAATGGGAAATATTAAATTTACCTGGAAAGATAACAGGTTTTTTACTACTTCATATTCCTGTTATTTTGCTTATTCTGTATGGATTATTAGAGATTGCAAAAGAAAGTTTTAGTGGGCTACTAATTGGGATTATTATAGGTCTTGGAGGCTTAATTCCATTTGCTGTTCATAAAATTTTTATAAAAAGAAAAGAACATTTTAATAAAATAATTTCGAATATAATAATTTATTTAAATATTTTAACAGGCTTATGTACGGTAATATTTTGTGCTATCGCTCTTTTTAGAACCTGAGATAACTTTTTTATCGAGAGTTTAGGGGGCTAAAGGCTTCTCCTTTGGTTGGCAGTTTGGACGTATTTTAATATTATCAGACAAGGTGAAAATAAGGAACTTTTTATAACGCCAATTTTGAGTTATTGAGTTTTCTAATATTTTTTATGGAGGTAAATAATGAAAGAAGAATTATTTATTTTATGGACCAATGATAATCCTGTTACTTCAGAGAAAATGGTTTGTATGTATGCCCATAATTCAGTTCTAAAACACTGGTGGGATGATGTTACTGTCATTATATGGGGAGCTACTGCTCAATATGTAGCAAGTGATGCTGATATACAAAAACGTCTTTCTCAAATGATTAAAGATGGTGTAAAAGTTTCTGCCTGTAAGGCCTGCGCAGATCAGCTTGGTGTTGGTTCCGATCTTGAGAATCTGGGAATTGAGTTGAAGTATTGGGGCATTCCATTAACAGGGATTTTGAAAAATAATCAGAAATTGATTACCATATAAAAATATTTATGAATACTGAAACAATAGAAACACTTATAAAATCATTACACCGAAACAGAATACACGCAAAATATTATAAAACTCAGGACGAGCTTCTTGCTTCCATCAGTGAACATTTTAATTCAGGAGCCATTGTCGGGGTTGGAGATTCTCAAACACTTGAGGCTCTTGGAATATATAACCTCCTAAAAACTAAAGAAGTTGAGTTCTTGGATAAATATAAAACAGGACAGTCAAGAGAGGAAAAGAACCTTTTATATAGAAGGAACTTTTCAGCAGATATTTTTATCTCCGGTATAAATGCTATTACACTTGAAGGAAAGATCTTCAATCTGGATGGAAATGGCAGTCGTGTCGCTCCAATTATTTATGGCCCCAAAAAGGTTTTATTAGTATGTGGTACTAATAAAATTGTAAAGAATGATGAAGAAGCAGTTGTGCGAATAAAAAATATCGCTGCTCCAATTGATGCTAAAAGGCTTAATAAAAAAACACCTTGTGTAAAAACCGGAAGATGTATGAACTGCTCGTCGACTGACAAGATTTGTAATTACTATACAATAATTCAGGGACAATTTGACGAGAATCGAATAGAGGTTTTTGTTATAGACGGTGAATATGGTTATTAACTTTTATATAAAGTTCTTGAAAGAGCTGCCCAATATAACTATCGTAATAAAAGAAGATCTATAAATGAAAAAAAGCCTAAATTACATCATAAAAGTAGCTGAAATAGGTAATATTAACAGGGCTGCTGAAAAACTTTTCATAACTCCATCAGCACTTAGTAAGTATATACTCACTAAAGAACGTGAACTCGGAGTTGACCTTTTTGACCGCTCCGGAAAGAAATTTGTTCTTACCTACGCGGGCGAAAGATATGTAAACTGGGCCAAAAAAATTGTTCAGATGCTTGATGGAATGGAACGGGAGATGGAAAGCATAGCTCAGGAGAAAACCGGTATTATCCATTTTGGTTTTCAGTTAATGCTATCAAAAATCCTTTTTTCCAAGATTATTCCGGAATTCAAGGAAGAACATTCTGATATCGATATTGTAATGGAGTCTTCCTATACCCTTAATCTTATAAATCTTTTGGAGGAAGGCTTGCTTGATTTTGCCGTTACTTCCTATGCCAGAAAGAAGAAGGGTTTTATCTATAAAAAACTTAATGAGATAGAGATTGTTCTAATAGTTCCCAAAGGGCATCCCATTGGGTTAAAGGCAGAACATAAAGAAGGTTTTCGCTATCCTTGGGTAGATATCAGGGAACTGGAGCAGGAAACTTTTGTTGGTTTGTATGCTGAACAGGAGCCTCGTAAGATTATGGATGCTCTTTTTGAAAAACATGGAATATCTCCTAAAATCAGCCTACAGGTTCATACCACAGAGTTGTCAATTCTCAGTGTAGCAAATCAGTTTGGTATAACCATAGGTTATGATCTTCCTGCCCAATATGAAGAATATGCTGATTGCGTAGAGCTTTTATCTTTTGGTGATGAACCTGTAATGAGGGAATTAGCTATCATTTATAAAGAAGATTCTGTTCCAAAACATTATGATTTATCTTTTTTTAATCTATGTAAAAAACATTTATAATTTTTAGTCCTGATTTGTTTTGTAGAAGACTTTCCTAATTTTATCTGATGTGCGGCCTTTTTGATTTAATAGATCAACTTTAAGGTTGATTATAATGGAAAAAGAGAACCTTGACTTTGATACTTACTGATTTATAATCAATTAAACATAAAACACATTACAGTGGAGAGTCGCATGATTATTACAGACATAAAGCTGATTCCCGCGTCGAAATATCTATTTGTAAAAGTGGAATCAGATGAGGGCATTTACGGTATTGGAGAAATGGGTGCTTGGGGGTATTTGGATGCCTGCGCGGGCGCTTTACAAAAACTCAAGACCTATCTTATAGGCAAGGATCCTTCCCGCATAGAACATCATTTTAATTATATGTATAGAAGCATGTATTTTCGCGGCTCTGTTATTCTTAGTGCTATTTCCGCGGTTGACATTGCGCTTTGGGATCTGCTTGGTAAAAAACTGAATGTACCCATCTATCAGCTACTGGGTGGAAAGACCCGGGATAAAGTAAGAACATATGCTCCGGTTTTTGAATCTGAACCAGAAAAGATGGCTTCCGGTTGTTTGGAGCTTAAGGAGCAGGGGTTTAACGCTGCTCGTTTAATGATGTGCGGCAGTATTAATACTGACACGGTAAGCAGGGATGATGGCGTTTTTGCGCGGAAGGTTACTGACTATATTGAGAGGGTAAAAGTCTGCCGCGAAGCTGTCGGAGATAATTTTGATCTGTGTTTGGAGGTACACCGGAGCATGAGCCCTGGTGAGGCTATAGCTTTTGCACGTGGAGTTGAAAAATATACTCCTCTATTTATTGAAGATCCGATTGCTCCGGACAGTGTTGAAGCTCTGGCTGATGTAGCTGGAAGAATAGATATTCCGGTTGCTACAGGAGAACGGGCTGTTAGTATTCAGGAGATGGAATCCTTCTGCTCACAGCGCGCCGCAAAATATCTGAGGCCGGATGTCTGTGTAGTTGGTGGAATTACTGCTGCCAAAAAGATTGCGGCAATTGCTGAAGCTCATTATGTCGGAATAGCTCCGCATAATCCTTTGGGGCCTGTTTCTACCGCGGCCTGTTTACAGCTGGATGCCTGTATTCCCAATTTTTTGATTCAGGAATTTCCATCTTTCTACCATGCTGGTGGAGAAGCTGAAATGATGAAGGAGCCATTTAAAACTGAAGAAGGTTATTTGATCATTCCAGATGGTCCGGGGCTTGGAATTGAATTGATTGATGATTTAGAAAATGTTTTCAAACCGAAACAAAGATCCATTTCCGCCATGATTGCTCATGACGGTTCAGTATATGATAGATAAAAAGGAGTAGGAAATTGTTAGGAGCTATTGGTTTTATTATGATTGCAGTCCTCATTGGACTATTGCTAAGTGAGAAGGTTCATACCGTCGTTGTTTTTTGTGTTGTTCCTGTTGTTTTTGGGTTAATAGCCGGTTTTGGTCTTAAAGATTTAGGGAATTTTATAACCTTCGGAGTAGGTATTACAAGCCGAACGGCGATTCTTGCAATTTTTGCGATTCTTTACTTTTCCATTATGAGTGAACAGGGGATGTTTGATGGTATTGTTAGAGGATTAAGTAAGATTGCCGGAAAAAATATTGTTCTGGTTTTTATTGCTACGGCTCTTATTGCCTGTTTTTCTCATCTGGATGGAGCATCAGCCTCAACCTTGCTGGTAACAGTTCCCGCAATGCTTCCAGTTTTTAATAAACTAAAGGTAAAACCTATTAACATGATTTTTATTATCAGCGCAGCCATCGGTGTAATGAATCTGATGCCCTGGGCTGGAGGCATTATCCGGGTTGCTTCTGTTCTTCAGCTTGATCCAGGTGATATGTGGCATAAACTTCTTCCTGCTCAGATCGCTTCATTTGTTCTAATTATAATATCATGTGGAATCCTTGGTTATATCGAGCATAAAACAAACGCTCACAAAACAACGGATGTAGAACTGGAAGATACTGAAGAAAAGTATTCTGAAAGACAGATTAAGCTTCGCCCTTTCAATTTGGGATTAACTGGAGTTTTGATTGTTATCCTTCTTTTTGGCTGGATGGATTTGAAAATGGCATTCTTTCTTGCTTTGTCTATAGCTCTTGTTTTGAATTATAAAGGTGTTAGAGAGCAGCAGGGGGCTTTGCGAAAGTTTGCCGGTAATGCTCTTCCTGTAGCAGCTATTATGCTTTCTGCCGGTGTTTTTGTCGGAGTTGTATCCAAAAGTGGTATGCTGACAGAAATGGTTAATTTCCTTTCAAAATTAATTCCTTCTTCTATTGGTTCTTATCTCCATATCGTTATTGCTATTCTGGCAATGCCTTTATTTATGATACTTGGAGCCGACAGCTTTTTGTTTGCGCTGCTTCCTCTTTTTGCCGGAATTGGAGAAACCTTTGGTGTAGCGTCTGTAGATATGGCTGCGGCCATGCTTATTGGCTGCAATTTTTGTCTGCTTATCAGTCCTCTTGCCCCAACAACCTATTTGGCTATGGAAATGGTTGGAACAACCCTTAGAGAAAATTTAAAAGCTAATATGCTTAAAATCTATTTATTATCACTTGCTGTAGTAGGTGTATCAATTATTATTGGTGTTTTACCATTGTAATATTAGGTGAAGGGGAAATTGTCAAATGATGAGTTTTGATGAAAAAATGAAACTGGCAGAAAGAATGCGGAACAGTAACCGTTTTAAGCCTGTGGAAAAGGACGAATTTGATAAATATAACGTTACCGAAGAAAAACGTGTCTTTTCCGGCAGAGAAGGAGAGACTGTTGTTTATGTGATTTCTCCTGATGATATTAGCAGCCCCTCGCCTGTAGTTATTAATCTTCATGGTGGCGGTTTTATAAATAAAAGATTGGATCGAGACAGACTTTTCTGTTTCAAGATTGCAGAAGCTCTTAAATGTGTAGTGATAGATGTAGATTATAAGCTTTCTCCGGAATATGTTTTTCCTGCCGCTTTGAATGAATGTGAAGATATTATCTATCGGGTAAACGCGGAAGCTGATCGTTTGGGTATAGACCGCTCTCAGATAAGTTTGACAGGACACAGCGCCGGTGGGAATCTTGCTGTTAGTGCAGTTGCAACTCTTTTGAAAAAGAATCTTCCGGCTGTCAGTAAAATGGTTATTGAATATGCCCCTCTGGATATGTTTAAGGATCCGGCAGATAAACCGTCATATGAGCGTGATCTTCCTGCTGAAAGAGCAAGAGGTTACAACAGCTTTTACTGTAAAGAAGAAGAGTTGAAGGAGCCTCGGGTTTCTCCTACTTATATGGAAGAAAAAATGCTGAAAGATTTTCCTGATACCCTGGTTATAACAGCTGGTGAGGATCGCCTAAATGAAGAAGGGCTTGCATTCGCGGAAAAACTCAAGAACGCTGGCGTTAAGGTTTGTTCAAAAAACTTTGACGGATGTGTACATGGATTTACCATAAACCGAATGGACAGACATGAAGAATCCTTTAAAATGATTATAGATTTTTTGGCATAAAAGACAAGGAGTATTACTATTAACAGAAAATATAAACACCTAAGTAGTCCCATACGTTTGGGAAATCAATTATTTAGAAACAGAATGTTTTCCGCGCCCATGGGCGGAACGGATATAACAAAAGATTGTACCGTTGGTCCTAAATCTACGGCATTTTACGAATACCGGGCAAAAGGAGGGGTCGCATCTGTTACTGTCAGTGAGCTTGTTGTTCATCCGGGGACTGAGCACTCCCATATGTATCATCTTGATCTTGAAACCGTAGATTCATTGTCCAGCTTTACCTATACGGCTGATGCAATACGAAGGCATGGGGCTATAGCGAGTGTAGAGCTGTCACACTCCGGTCAGTTTGCCGGAACCTATCTTGTTGATAAAAAAAAGAAGGGTGAAATTGTTCAATGGGGGCCAAGTGAAGGCGTCAGACCGGATGGAAGAAAGGTTTGCCAACTTACAAAGCCGCTAATTGATGAAATTGTTAAATCCTATGGAGAAAAGGCTGCTCTTGCCAAAAAGGCCGGGTTCCAAATGGTTATGGTTCATGGCGGTCATGGCTGGTTGATTAACCAGTTTCTTTCTCCGTTTTTTAATAAAAGAGATGATGAGTATGGAGGTTCTCTTGAGAATCGCTGCCGGTTTCTTTTGGAAGTATTGGATAGTGTAAGGTCTGCTGTTGGAAAAGGCTTTCCTGTAGAATTACGAATGAGCGGTTCCGAGCTTTTTGACGGAGGTTATACTCTGGATGAAGGTGTTGAGATAGCAAAGCTTGCTCAATCAAAAATTGATTTGCTTCATGTCTCGGCTGGTTCTTATCAGAAAGGTTTTGGAATAACTCATCCATCCATGTTTGTTGATCATGGTGTTAATGTCTATATGGCTGCCCGCATCAAGCAAAACGTTGATGTTCCGGTTGCAACCGTTGGTGGGTTGAATGATCCGGATATGATGGAAGAAATTATCGCCTCTGGAAAGGCTGATGTTGTAGAAATGGCCAGAGCTCTTTTGGCTGATCCAGAATTACCTTACAAGGTTGTGACAAATCAGGACCAATACATTAGACATTGCCTACGTTGTTTTGTCTGTATGGCTGAACGTGCTGAGACTTCAACCAGGCGATGTGCTGTAAATCCATATATTGGTAGAGAAATTGACGGAACTGAAATTTTGCCGGCCAGAATAAAGAAGAAGGTTCTTGTCGTTGGCGCGGGGCCTGCCGGATTACAGGCTGCTTGTACAGCGGCTAAAAGAGGGCATCAGGTCATTTTATGTGACAAAGGTGATGAAGTAGGCGGTGTTCTTGTTGGAGAGAAGGCTATCCCTTTTAAATATGAAATGTATAAGCTTGGTGTAACTTTGGGAGATATAGCGCTGAAAGAGGGGGTTGATATCCGTCTTGGCACAATGGTTGATAAAGAATACGCTAATAAAATTGGTGCTGATGTTATTATAGCGGCAACTGGTTCTGTACCTTTTAAACCTCCTGTTCCGGGAATTGATGGAGAGCAGGTTATCACTGTAACGGACTACCATCATCACCATAACGAGGTTAAGGATAAAGTTGCTGTAATGGGCGGCGGTCTTTCAGGATGCGAGATAGCTGTTCATCTTGCCCGGGAAGGCAAACAAGTTTCTATTGTTGAGATGAGAGGGGAACTCTGTCCTGACGCAAATATCAGACATAGGCCACTGCTTCTTCAGGAAATTGAAAAACAAGGTATAGATGTATATTCTTCTCATACTGTAACCGGCATTTTAGAAAATTCTCTAAAAATGAAAAATCCTGATGGTGAAGAAATTGTTATTCCGGCAGAAACTGTTATTTCTGCTCTTGGCCAGAAGGCTAATGATGAAGCCGCTATGCCTCTTTTAGACTGTGCCCCACTTGTTCATATGATAGGTGATTGCAAAGGTGTTTCAAATATTACTAACGCAGTATATGCGGGACATCATATCGCTATGGATATATAATTTTTTTAAGTTTTTTATAACCACTAATAAATTAACCATCCCTTGCCTGGTTTTGGCACATAATCTGTCATGACATTACAGGTGAGGTGGTTGATAATCTTTTGATTTATCGGATTTAAACCGATAAAAATAGTCTTATTATCTTGATTTATGACTCAAAAAATGAGAAGTTATAAACTCATTAATAATTAAAAATCATTACAATAAATCAAGGAGAAAATACAATGGAAAATATCACATTAAAGAGGATAAAGATATTTAAAAGTGGGATAATTGTTTTAAATTTTTATAATAGAACTGAATCCCTGTTTAAAAGGAAGAGAATTAGTATTTCTTAACAATATTTTCATTAACATTGGCCCATTTTTTGAATGTTTAAGAACTGAATCTTGGTACGCAATTGTTATTTAGATTTTTCCAGATAAAACTGGAAGTCGGAGAATATTTTGGAATCTATATTGTATTATCACATAGTGGTGATGTTAATTGCATTGTATGCATTTATTATGTCAATTATTACTGCTTTAACATTTAAAACAGAAATAAAAGGAACCGTTTATTGGTCTATAAGTTATTTTCTATATTTTATAGCTATAGCGGTATCACTAATATTAAAAAATAACACTTCATTAGCTCATAATATTGTATTAGTTTTTGTTGAGGCCGTTTCTGGATATTTTATAATAATTGGCTTTATTGCTTATTATAATAAAATTAATAAGTTAGTTGATGTAGTTCTTCTTATTATTATGCTGGCCATTGCGGCAATGTATATATATGCGCTGCAAACAAAGGATGATACCCTTCGTATTATTTCTCAAAGCTTCATATTAGTTGTCCCAATATCATATCTTATTATTACAGTTC